>JASFFJ010000049.1:0-19380 GCA_050124355.1 Desulfobacterales bacterium
ATGGGGCTAAGGGCATAGGGCAAAAGGCAAAGGGCATGGGGCATGGGGCTAAGGGCATAGGGCGTAGGGCGTAGGGCAAAAGGCAAAGGGCATGGGGCATGGGGCAGAATTATGAAGTGGGAAGTTGGAATGCGGAAAGGATAGCGGAATCTAATGCTAGGGTTGATTAAGTTGATTGGTTAAATAGTTGATTGAAATCACACAATCTGCACAATAACCTCATTCAACCCAATAATCCAACAATCCAGCACTCCAATACTCCAACACCCCTTTGGGTTAATTATATCAATGAATAAGATTTATAGACGCTTTTGGAAACAGCAATGAAGATAGACACCGACAAATGTATCGGCTGCGGATTTTGTGTGCGGGACTGCCCGGTGGAAGCCGTAAAACTGGTTCAGAAAAAAGCGGTTATTAATGATCACTGGTGCACCCACTGTGGGGTATGCCTGCGGGTATGTGAAGCAGAAGCCATCGCCGCCGATGAAACCATGCCCGAGGATGCCATCGAATGCGATGCCTGCCCGATAAAATGCTGGATCAATGCCGATCATGTCGGCGCCTGTCAGCGCTATCGAAACGAGGCGGGTCATCTGGTTCGGCTTACACCGCTGCATACATTTGAAGAGGTGGAACCAACGGTCGGGTCCGATCCTGAAGAGGTCATTCGCAAGCCGGTGGTCACCGCCATCGGTTCCGGTACGACCTATCCGGATTGTAAGCCGGCACCCTGTATTTTGAAGGAAAATCGCCAGGGGATAGATGTCGTCACGGTGGTCACAGAGGTTCCGCTAAGTTACAGCTCCATTATCGTCAAGGTGGATACGGATATCCCCATCGGCAGAGAAGGTGACCGTATTTATGTCGGTAAACGGGAAGTCGGCATGGTTGAAACCGAACAATATGGATCAAAAATGCTGCACATCGGCGGTGTCAACCGGCTGACCGGTGAAAATGGATTTGTGATTGCCCGCACCGTCACCGATATTGCCAATCGCAAACCGGTCAAACTGAGAATCGAAAATGGTAGTCGGCTGACAGTTCAAGTCGGCCAACCGCCCACAATTGATGGAGAAAAAGGAACTAAAATGCGCGTGGGATGCGGCAGTGCTGCCATGGGCCTTTTTGCACCGCTGCTTATCGAAGCGGCCGATGAGGTCATCATTTTGGATTCTCATATCACGGGTCAGATGAGCCGGCATGTGGCCGGTCAATTTGCCGGTGCGAAAGCCACGGGTGTCCGCCTGAAATTTAAAGAGAGCACGCCGGGGCGATATTTTGGAGATCACGGCAGTGGGTGGGGCGGCACGTCTATCGAAAATCCGGCCGATATCATCGATTCCATAGACATGAAGGTCGCCTGGACAGCCATGACCATACTGATTACAGAGACGACCGGCCAAAACGGTATTATGTTCAAAATAGGCCAAAACGGAGGGCTTAGCGAAATCCCATTGAGCCAAACCGCCCGGACAGCCTTGAAAACCATTTCAAACAGCTGTGAACCCGCGAGGGTGTCGGCCATATACACTGCCGGAGCCGGCGGCAGCGCGCGGGCAGGCGTGACCAAATATCCAATAAAATTAACCCGGGCGGTTCATAAAGCAAGCGCCCATCTGACCGTCGGCGGTTCGCCGGGGTATATATTACCGGGCGGCGGCATCACGTTTATGGTGGATGTTGAGCGGGTCAAGCAAGGATCTTTTTATTGGACTCCCACGCCGGCAACGATCTGTCCACTGGAGTACACCATGAAACTGAAAGACTATGAGAAGATGGGCGGTCATGTGGAGGCCATGAAACCGTTTATAGCCAGGAAGCCGGAGTAAGTTCTGGGTTTAGGGTCGAACGCCGCCTCTTGCTGCGAGTGTCCAGTCTGATCGAAAAAGAAACTTAGTGTAGTTTCTTAGATGGGATTAACAAAAAAATGAACTTCCAACATCGAACATTGAACTTCCAACGTCGAATAATGTATTTTGTCAATTTTAAAAAAAGGCAGATTAAGCTTACTCCGCCGAAATAGTTACGAAGCCCGAGAGCGAATCTACACTTTAAATTTTTGCGGTTCAGTGTTCTGCGGCTCACTTATCTTAAAATCGATAAAGCGTAGCGTCATCAATATTCAATGTTCGATGTTGGAAGTTCGATGTTCGACGTTCAAGGCTTTTAGTTCGCCTTTGGAGGATCCACTGGTTCGGCCAGGCGGAGTTTCAGATGAAGATTCAGAGGTGCCAAATAAAGGCGAATTTTGTATTTTAAATCTTAAATGTCGAAGAGAGTAATTTTTTTCCTTGCGCCATGGGCCTTGGGCCTTGCGCCATTTTATGGTTACCAAAAATGTCCTACGAGTATTACATCGGTATCATTGATGACGAATCAGTTTTGGTCGAATGTGGACCGATGCGGTTGGTTATTCGGGCGTGGAATAAGACTCGACCGCAAATCTCGCTGGCACGACGGGCCGCCGAAGCTTCAATTTCATACCTGGAACGAATTGCCCGGTGCCGGTCGTTGCTCAGTCGACCGTGGCCGCGAATAAAGAATTTGGGTGATGACGAACTTGCACAGCGCATGGTCACCAGTGTGAAAACCATTGGTGACGGCGATCTGACGCCCATGGCAGCGGTTGCCGGCACTATTGCGGATGCTGCGGCGGATTGGCTGTTTGAACGAGGATCGACCAAAGTTATTGTAGACAATGGCGGTGATCTTGCCATCAGGCTGGCACGGGGCGAGAGGGCCTCCGTCGGCGTCCGGCCGAATGTAGGCAGCCGATCTATATCCCACATGATAAACCTGGATTCCAGCCGCTCGGCCTGGGGCGTGACGACCAGCGGCATGGGGGGCAGAAGCTTTACCAGGGGCATTGCCTCGGCAGTCACCGTCTTAGCAGAGAATGCCTCAATTGCGGATGCGGCTGCAACGGCAGTTGCGAATGCATGTTATGTAGAAGATAAGGGCGTTTTTCAATTGGCGGCCGAGAAAATTGATCCCAATTCAGATCTAAGGGGTACGCTTATCACCATGGAGGTGGGACCACTGAGTGAAGAGAAGAAACGCAGGGCAATTGAGAGCGCTCAGGAAAAGGCCGAATACCTCGTGCAAAATAATTCTGTCATCGGTGCGTTTATCGCCCTTGAAAATCAATTTGCAGTCACAGGCAGTATGCAGCCGTATATCTTAGAAATCGGAGACCACCAACAGAGCTGGAGGTATGAGGAAGGCCACGGAAAGGAGCCTGGAACATGCACATGTGGTGGTCGATGATTTATTTATTGTAAACCAATACCTATTAACTCGGAAGAGAGGAGGAAAAATGAAGACGACAAAGCTTATCTTTACTGTTTTATCCGTTGTTTCGGTGATGATGATGACAGCGCCTTCAGCGGCTATGGCAGATGATACCATTAAAATCGGCGAAGTTCAGACTTACAGCAGACTGACCAGCTTCACCTTTCCCTATCGAAATGGATGGCAGCTCGCATTAGAGGAAATTAACAATGCAGGCGGCGTGATGGGCAAAAAGATTGAAGTCATTTCCCGTGATGATGCCGGCAAACCCGGAAATGCCGTTACGGTTGCTGAAGAGTTAATTCGAAAAGATAAAGTTGCGCTATTAATGGGCACCTTTCTTTCCAACGTAGGACTGGCTGTGACGGATTTTGCCAAACGCAATAAGGTTCTGTTTGTTGCTGCAGAACCGCTTTCAGACGCGGTCGTATGGGCAAAGGGGAACCGTTACACCTTCAGACTACGTCCCTCAACCTATATGCAGGCGGCCATGCTGGCCGAAGAGGCAGCCAAAAGCCCAGCCAAACGCTGGGCCACCATTGCGCCAAATTATGCTTACGGCAAAGATGCTGTTGCTTCTTTTAAAAAGATTTTAAAAGCCAAGCGGCCGGACGTCGAATTTGTCGCCGAACAATGGCCTGCATTGTTTAAAATAAATGCCGGTGCTGAAATTCAGGCACTGACAGATGCCAAACCCGAGGCCATTTATAACGTGACATTCGCCAGCGACGTGGCCAAGTTTGCACGGGAAGGAAAGTTGAGAGGTTTCTTTAAAGATAAACTGGTCGTCGGCTTGTTAACCGGTGAGCCCGAGTATCTTGACCCGTTAAAAGACGAGGCGCCGGAGGGATGGTTGGTCACCGGTTATCCCTGGTATGACATCAAAACACCGATCCACACGAAATTTGTAGAGGCCTATCAAAAGAAGTTTAATGACTATCCGCGCACTGGCTCGATCGTCGGCTACAATGTCATGTATTCTGTTTACCACGTGTTAAAGAAAGCCGGCACCACAGATACAGAAAAAATGGTCGATGCCATGGAAGGATTGACATTTGATTCGATTGTCGGACCGATTACTTATCGTAAAATCGATCACCAGTCTACCATGGGGGCCTATGTCGGCTATACAGCGTTAAAAGATGGCAAAGGCGTGATGGTAAATTGGAAATATGCGGATGGCAAAGATTATCTGCCTTCCGATGAGGAGGTCATGAAACTGCGACCGCAGGAATAAGATTATCCAGAAGTGTTCGACTGGCTTGTAATGACTTATTCTAATAAATAGTGAATTTATCTACAGTGGCAGCTGGGAGTATTGGAGTACTTGAGTAATGGCGAAAAAAACGGATATTTCAATTTAGATACCTTATTTTCTTTCCAACACTCCAATACTCCAAATCTCCATTTTCAGGCAGTGTAGGATATCCTCAAAGTAACTAGCTATTAAGAAAATTTATTAACAATACAAGGCAATGTTTTGGGCTTTTACATCGTACAATTTCTGACAGGTTTGTCGCACGCATCCGGGCTGTTTCTTGTCGCCTGCGGATTGTCGCTTATTTTCGGCGTTTCGCGAATTGTCAATCTGGCCCACGGCTCGTTTTATATGGTAGGCGCTTATGTTGCCTACACCGTAATTACTTATCTTCCAACAGGTATTTTTTCATTTTGGACCGGTATCATACTCTCCGCTTTGGCCGTAGGGCTGATCGGATTAATATTAGAGGTATTTGTACTAAGACGCTTATACCATGCCCCCGAGCTTTTTATTCTTTTGGCAACCTTCGGCGTGGTTCTGATCATCCAGGATCTATCCCGCTGGCTGTTTGGTGCTGAGGATATCCTTGGGCCGCTTGCACCGGGAATGGACGGCAGCATCAACATTCTGGGAGCTTTTCTGCCCGAATATGATATTGTCTTAATCTTGATTGCGCCATTGATACTGGTCGGATTGTGGTTATTGCTGCATCGGACCCGATGGGGTATTCTAGTACGGGCCGCTACCGAAGATCGGGAAATGTCGGATGCGCTGGGGGTGAATCAATCACGGTTGTTTACCAGCGTTTTTTTTCTTGGATCCTGTCTGGCTGGTCTGGGCGGTGCCGTTCAGCTGCCGAAAGGAGGGGCGAATCTTTTAATGGATTTAAATGTGATTGCCTCTGCCTTTGTTGTGGTAGTGGTTGGCGGCATGGGTAGTATCCCCGGTGCCTATCTGGCCGCCGTCATTATCGGTGAGCTCAGTTCGTTCGGGATTTTAATTTTTCCGGAAAGCACGCTGGTTTTAATGTTTCTGGTGATGGCTGTGGTCCTGGTGATTCGACCCCACGGTCTTTTGGGTAAAGCCCAAGCCCATGAGCATGGCCCTTCCGGCGTGGCCGAAACAATTCTGCGACCGGCATCTAAAAAATTAAAACTTCTCGGTTTGGCCTTATTGATTCTGATCCTGGGAATGCCCATTTTGGTGGGTACTTTTCAGCTGGTGTTAATGACTGAGATCGCCATCTTCGCCTTGGCCGCGATGAGCGTGTATTTCTTGTTCGGGCCGGGCGGGATGGTTTCTTTCGGGCATGCCGCCTTTTTTGGCGGTGGTGCTTATGCAGCTGCATTACTGGTGCAGTATGTCCAAACCCCGATGGAGCTCGCTTTGCTGCTGGCCCCTTTGTTAACAGGATTGCTGGCGCTGATCATCGGATGGTTCTGCGTTCGGCTGTCAGGTGTGTATTTTGCTATGCTGACCCTGGCTTTTGCCCAAATCTGCTGGTCGATTGTCTTTCAATGGGGGGATTTTACCGGCGGCGACGATGGTATTTTAAGCATCTGGCCGTCCCAGTGGGCCGACGACAAAGTCGTGTTTTACTATCTTACCATGGTGTTGTGTGTCGGTGGGATTCTTGTCCTGCGCTACCTTATTTTTACACCTTTTGGGTATACCATGCGCGCCTGTCGCGATTCGGCCCTGCGGGTGGATTCCATCGGGATTAACCTGCGCAGACATCAATGGCTGGCATTCATAGTTGCCGGTATTTTTACGGGGCTGGCCGGAGGAATTTACGTGTTTTCCAAGGGCAGTGTATTCCCGGACGAGATGGCGATTCCGCGCTCCTTTGATTTTTTGTATATGGTACTGCTCGGGGGAATTGAGACCCTCTTCGGACCGGTGGTGGGATCGGCAGCATTTACTTGGCTGCACGATAAGATATCACGAATCGAATTTTGGCAGCTGATTTTAGGTTGCATTTTTATTCTACTGGTCGTGGCGTTTCCCCAGGGAATCGTCGGTTCGATTCACCATCGCTTTGGTAAGTATTTTGTCGATCAAGGATAGAGTATAACGATTGACGAATGTCAACGGATTTATAACCCAATAAGAGGTAATGAAATCGGCTTGTCATATATTTGTTGGGTTTCGGCCAAGACCTAAGAAATTAATAGAATGTAATTCATTAGTAGGTTGGGTAGAGGAACGAAACCCAACATTTCGGCGCTTGGCCTCAACCCAACCTACGAAAAGGAAACTTTTCCCTAATGTTAGAGAGTTTAAATTTTAGCTCGTTTTTCAGGTTTAATCAAACTGAGAAACCCTGGTCCTCTGGGCCAGGTCAGAGATAATCGGCTCTGCCTGTAATAATGTAAAAAAGTGATGGAGTATTGGAGTACTGGAGTAATGGTCTATCGCTCATGAACTCTATGCATCAGAGAATCTCAATGACCTCTGTTTAAGGTTACCGAAGAAGGGTGTTGGGTTTTCGTTTTTCCAATACTCCATTACTCCAAAACTCCATAAGTATTTTGATCAGAGCAGCGTCATGGAGAGCGCCCTTCCAGGGGGCAAACCAAAGCCAGGTCCTTTAGGCCTGGATTCTTTACTTTTCATAAGCGTCCAACGTTGAGGTAACATCATTCTATGGCAAAAGTACTTGAAGTACATGAACTGACCAAGTCTTTTGGCGGGGTGCAGGCTGTTAATAATTTAAGTTTTGATCTGGCAGGAGGCCAGTTGCTGGCGATGATCGGTCCGAATGGGGCCGGCAAGTCAACCTGTTTCAACCTGATCAACGGCCAGCTGCGTCCGGATTTCGGCAAGGTCGTCATTATGGGTAAAAAAATTAATGGCTACTTTCCGCGACAGGTTTGGAAACTCGGCGTCGGTAGAACCTTTCAGATCACATCCACTTTTGCTTCAATGACTGTTTTGGAAAATATAAAAATGGCGATTCTATCCTATCATCGAAAGACCAAATCCCTTTTTAGAAGGGTTCGCAACCTCTACCGTGACGAATCGATGGAATTGCTCAAACTGGTAGGCATCGAAGAACAGCATGACCGGGCTTGCGGCGTTCTTGCTTACGGGGATTTAAAACGGGTTGAGCTGGCGGTCGCTCTGGCCAATAAACCCCAATTGCTGTTGATGGATGAACCCACCGCCGGTATGGGATCCGCCGAAAGACAATCATTGATGGAGTTGACCTCCAGTATTGTTCGAACCCAGAACATCGGCGTATTGTTCACCGAACATGATATGGAAGTTGTCTTTACCCATGCTGATCGTATCATTGTGCTTAATCGAGGTGAGTTGGTTGCGGAAGGAGCACCGGAAGCGGTACGTAACAATCAGGAAGTTCAAGAAATCTATCTTGGGAGCCAACATCGTTCTGATACACAGATGAGAAGATCGCACCTTCTGTAGTCAACAGCGAGGTTTCATAAGCGATGGAGAATCAACCAAATGGTATGATGCTTCAGGTAAACGGTTTGAACACCTTTTACGGGAAAGCCCAAATATTGTTTGACCTTGGATTTGAAATCAGGCGAGGTGAGGCGGTTGTGTTACTTGGCCGTAATGGCGCCGGCAAGACGACCACTTTCAAAAGTATTATCGGCATCGTACCGCCAAAAAGCGGCAATATTGCTTACAAAGGGGTCTCCATCGAAAAATTGCCTCCCTTTAAGACCTGTGTGCTGGGCCTGGGCTATGTGCCGGAAGATCGAAGAATTTTCAGAAGTCTTACCATTTTGGAAAATCTGGAAGTCGGCAGGCAGCCGGCTCGGCAAGGATTGGCAGCCTGGACACCTGAGCGCCTGTTCGAGCTGTTTCCCAATTTAGCAGAACGGCGCTATAAGGCCGGTGGCACGTTGAGTGGCGGAGAGCAGCAGATGCTCACCATTGCCCGCACTTTGATGGGAAATCCGGAGATGATAATCCTTGATGAACCCTCGGAGGGGCTGGCACCGGTCATTGTCGATCAACTGGCCGATACCATTCAAACATTGAAAGATGAAGGGGTGTCGATCCTGTTGGCCGAGCAGAATTTAAGCTTTGCCAGGTTCATTTGCGACCGGGCGTATATCATTTATCAAGGCAGTGTTTGCCATGAGAGCCCAATGGATAACCTCTCAGATGAGGCCTACGGAAAATATTGTGCCTTGTAGTAGTTTGTCATGTCACTTAAATTTTCGTCCAGCCATGGCCGAATCATCGCTCATAGGTCTTATTTTTTTAGCGATAGCGTTGAAATTTAGACTCCATAATATTTTTTTCAAAAACGCTAAGACCTCAATCTGATGTCAGGTCTTCTCTATAACCGCACTACTTGAAGGCGTGGATTCGGCGTGTACTGACGACCGACTTTGGCGCAGGGTTTGCCCTCCAGCTTGACAATATCGGCTGTAAAGGCATTGACGCCGCGCATCAGGTAGCTTCCGACACCATAAGCATCCACGGGCACCTGGCGCCGTTCGAACTCGGCGATTCTGTCCGGACTAAATCCGCCCGAGACGATAATCTTGACATGACCAAAGCCTTGTTTATCAAGGGTTTTTCGCGTCAATTCCACCAGCCTGGGGGTGACGCCGACCGGTTTAAAATTCTGCATGACAGGGATAATGGATTTGTCGACCAGGGTTTCGGATGTATCCAGTCTCACTCCCCAAAGTCTTTCGCCCAGAGCCTCACAGCATTTCAATGACGTCCCGACACTGTCATTGTCGAAATCCACCAGTGCCACCAGATCAACATCGGGGTAAGTTTCACCGAAAAGCGTGACAGCCTTGACGGTATCCCCGCCAACCGCCGCAATCAACGCATGGGGTACCGTGCCGGATGCCTTGGCACCCCACCACTGTGCTTGGGCATCCGTGGAGACCCCGGTGGCACCACCGATGTGGGCAGCATACCCGTCACCGCCCTGGACGGCCCAATGATCGAAGCGGGCCGGAAAATAAAGAACGATTTTCCCGTTGGCCGCATCGACCACGCCGCGGACATTGCTGGCAATCTTCGTGCGACGGGCGAGAATGCCCAGATAGACGGTTTCCAGGTGGGCAAAAAGACTGGCGTCACCAGTGATGTGCATCACTGTCTCCCAGGGAGCGATATGATCGCCGTCATACAAGGTCTCCACCGTTAGCTGCTCAAAGCCGTTTTCCCAAAGTTCGTCCAATTGCCTGGACACTTCCATTTTTTGTTCGATGGCCGCCAGATAGGCCTTGTGATTACCAATAAATTGCTGGCGGGCTTTACTCTTAAGATCAATCATCTTATCGAACAATTTATATGCTTTGTCATAATCCGTGTATCTGCCGGTCGCCACCTTGAGCACCGCCAGGACCTCGTCGATGCCACACAGCACGGCGTCTTTCTTTTGAAATACCTGCATGGTAACCTCCGGGTGCAGGTCGTGGTTTTCGAGGGCGATCTTTTCCCGCCAGAAGTAAATGTCGCTGCGGTAGCCACGGCGTAATTCCTGGACGGGCAAATCAAAGACGTGGGCATCCAAATGTTTGGGCATATCGGATTTCCTTTTACATTATAGGTTCAAAGGTTCAAGGTTCACCGTTCAGGGTTAACATCTTGATAGGAATATATTCGCAGGATACCAATTGTTTTATGTAAATCTGAATGTCGGTGTAATAGCTTTTGGCATAATAATACATTTTAAACTATAATACGGTTTTCCTATTTTAAGGCCAGTATGGCGAATACCGACTGGTCTGTCAAGGTTGAAGAATATCCTTGAATCTTGAATTAACTTGACAAATTGTTATTAGCTAACTATATTAGCTAAGAAACTCAATGCTCGAAAAAGACTTTCTTGATCTCTGGTCTATGCCAATAAACTTGAATAAATGAGTAAAAATTCTTTTTTATCTCAATTCATAAGCCACTGGCATCGGTTAGGTTTGCACAATGAAGCATGCCATTGCGGTAACAGTAAAACCTTATAAATTCTCATCCCGCCAGGGCGTGGTGGCTTATAAATTGAGTTAGAGGTTGCAATGGAAACCCTGCAGGTAAATATTCATGAAGCAAAAACGCAGCTGTCGAAATTGATCCAGGCGGCCGTCAATGGCAAACAGGTCATCATCGCCCGGGGCAACAAGCCGATTGTCCGATTGGAGGTGTTGCCGGAGGCCCGAAGCCATCGAATTATCGGCAACGCAAAAGGATTAATATTATCCATGGCCGATGATTTCGATGAGCCCCTTGACGATTTCAAGGAATATATGGGATGAAAGTGCTGCTGGATACCCATGCATTATTGTGGTCAATCACCGGCGACGATCGGCTCAGCAAAAAGGCCGAAAAAACTTTTTTGGACCCAGACAATAATTTATATTTCAGTGCCGCTAGTTTTTGGGAGATCTGTATAAAAATGAGTTTGGGAAAGCTTTACTTGAAGAGCGGGTGGTTAAAAACAATTCAAGAGGAGATGAGAACCAATGCTATCCAGTGGCTGCCCGTTGAAATGCCGCATTGCGTTGAATTGACCAAACTGCCTTTTCATCACCGGGATCCTTTCGATCGGATGCTGATTGCTCAGGCCATGATCGAAGATCTGCAATTGTTAAGCCGTGACGATCGACTTTCCGCTTACGAAATTGAACGGATTTGGTAATGTAGGTGCAGATCCCTTAATAGAAGGCATCCCTGAGTAGTGCAGACATGTTTGCCATCATTATATTCTTGCTGTCTTTCGTAATCCAGTTTAATTAACCCTAAGATCTGATCGTACGCCAGCAGTCGATTTAGACTCAAATTCCGATGCCCGTTCTCCAAGATTGCCATATCGGTGATAATTATCGCAGATACTTTGCTGACGGTAGTACTGTAAAAGCTCGATGCGTCCGTCCATCATGACCGGGGTACGGGCAATATAAAACCCGATTTCGGCCGCCGCACGCAGGACCCCCTGGGGTACTCTTTCGGGCGCAGCATAACGGATGCGATCAATGACTGGCATGCTTTTTATCAGTTCTTTGTCAGGCTCATAAACAATCGAAGTTCTGCCGATGAGTCGCCGGCCCTCCTCTGATTGAAGAAAGCGGGTAGCCGGGGTATCCATATCATTCGGGCTGCTGATACGAGGTACACAGCCGGTGATTTTTGCAGCCGCCACCCTGGCCAGGGTATCGAACAGGCAGTCATCTTCGTGCAGCCTGATCGCCACGATGCCCACCGGCAAATACCGTAGGATATTATCCTGCCCGCGAAGGTGAAAATAATCCAGACGACGGGAAAATTCTCTTTCGACGTGGTAGAGGTAACTGTGGATTGCCGCGATGGCCTTCTGTATATCCGATTGGATTTCCTGGAATCCGCTCTCTTCAAATTTCCGCTGCCAATTTCGGGCGAGTTTCAGCATGGGATGGTGAGTTTGAACCGGACTGTCGGTTGGCGGACCGGTCTCTTCAAATTTCATAAATTGGGACACATATTTGGGGCCGCCGGTCTTCATTCCGGCACCCATGGCCGACTTACCCATTCCGCCAAAAGGCTGGCGCAAAGTGACGGCCCCGGTGGTACCGCGGTTGATATACAGATTACCGGCCTTGATGCGTTCCTGCCAGTATTTCGTTTCACGAGGGTCGAGACTCTCCAGGCCGGAAGTCAGGCCGTATCCGGTAGCATTGACGAGTTCGATAGCATGATCAAGGTCGTCTGCGCGCATGACGCCCAGCAGCGGACCGAAGAATTCAGTCATGTGGGTGTAACTTCCTGGCCGAACCCCCCATTTGATGCCGGGCGTCCATAAATAGGGATTGCCGTCCACATTTTGAGGCTGCAAGGCCCAGGATTCTCCGGGTTCCAACTCGGACAGGGCCTTTTTTAAATCTCCTTGCGGCGGTTTGATCAGGGGCCCCATTTTATTGAAAAAATCCCAGGCAGATCCCGTGCTGATGCTGCGGGCGGCATCTACCAGTTGTCTTTTGAAATGGCTATCCTCATAAACCTCCGGCGCCAGGATGAGCAGCGAGGTGGCCGAACACTTTTGACCGCTGTTGCCAAAGGCCGAGTAAATAACATTACTGATGGCCTGATCCCGATCCGACATGGCCGTGAGAATGGTGGCGTTTTTGCCACCGGTCTCGGCGGCCAGCAGGATGTCCGGACGTTGCTTTAAAATGGACAGGCCGGTGGCGGTGCCCCCGGTCAGGATAATGAAATCTACTGCGGGATTGCTGGTCAGCTTTGCTGCGGTGTCGACTCCGGAGCAGGGAACGAATTGTAAGGTGTTTCGCGAGACACCGGCGCGCCAGAAGCATTGGCAAAGCACCCAGGCCACCAAAAGCGCGTCGGGGGAGGGCTTGAAGATGACGGTGTTGCCGGCTGCAAGTGCGGCGACAATTCCCCCGCAGGGAATGGCGATGGGAAAATTCCAGGGGGAGATGACCACCCCGACACCTCTGCCGCGACACCGCAGCGCGTCGATGTCGCTAAAGGCCGTGGTGGAATAGGTGTAATATTCAGCAAAATCAATAGCCTCGGACACTTCCGGGTCGGCTTCGGTAAACACCTTCCCGGTATTGGCGGCGGCCGCACCGATGAGATCTCCCCGGCTGCGGTGAAGTTCGGCCGCAACCCGATTGAGAATCCGGTGCCGTTGCGATGAGGTCATTTGGCGCCAGCCATCCGGATCTTCTGCGGCTGTGGCAACGGCATTGTCGATATCTACGGCATTCGCCATGGCAGTGCGGGCGACAACCACTCTGGGATGGAATTGAGACGGATCAACGGCTTCCCTTATTTCGCGGTCGTCAAAGATTTCTTCCCCGGCGACGATCAACGGTATTGCGAGGGGATTGTCATCAGGGCCTTTTTGCCATTTTTTTCTGATTTTCGCGGCCCAATCCCGATTGGCGGGCAAAGACCAATCCGTATTGGGTTCGTTTTCAAACTTACCTCGCAGATAGGTGCCCATCTTTCTCGGAAATTTTTCCGTGAGCCTGTTCTGAATTCGGTGTGGTGTCTTGGCCGGCCGGTCTTTTTGCCGAACGGAGGCCTTAAAATGGTCTGTCAAGAACTGCCAGGCGCCGGATTTTGTATCCAGCCGGTTTAATTGGCGTAAAAAATTTTTCTCACCCGTATTTTCATCCAGCCGACGGATTAAATATCCAATGGCATTGATGAACTGATCCCGGGTGGCGACGGGTGCATACATGACCATTTCTTGTCCGGTTTCCTGGATTGCCCGGCGTAAATAATTGGCCATACCCTCGATCATTTCAATTGTATATAGATCCAAGACCTGGTTGCTGCGGGCCGTCAGATAGGCATAGGCTTGATCAAAAAGATTGTGGGATGCGATTCCCAACCGCACGGCCTGAATATTCTCTGGCTGCATGCCGAAATCAACCATCCGCTTCCAGTTGGCATCGACTTCCAGTTTATTGTCAAAGGGTGCCAGGGGCCAGTCGAAAATAGCGGATTCTAATTGTTCCATCTCCAAATTGGCGCCTTTGACAATTCGAATTTTAACAGGGCTGCCACCGGCGGCCACCCTTTTGCGGGCCCAATGGGTGATTTCCTGCAGTATATGGTAAGAATCCGGCAAATAAGCTTGCAGGGCCATGCCGGCGTGATGGTCTTTAAATTCTTCCTGATCGAGGCTACGGATGAAGGCTTCAGTTGTAATCGCCAAATCTCGATAGGATTCCATGTCGAGATTGACAAACTTATCTACTCTGCCGCCATCCTGACGCACAAATTGGTGCTTGGCCGCAGATCGATAGAGTTCGGAAAGTCGTTTCTTCAAAATGTCGACGGTCTGCTCGAACGCCAGGGGCTGAATCTGGGAAAATATGGTCGATATTTTTACTGAAATGTATTCAATTGCAGGGTTTTCGAGGGCCTTGAGATTCATGGCAAGGCGCGATGAGGCCTCCTGCTCTCCAATCACCTCCTCACCGATGTAATTGATGTTGACCCGTAGTCCCTGACCCCGTCTCTTTTGCAAGAAAGCGTTGAGCGTGTCTGCTTCACCCGGGATGATAAAATGGTCGCTGTCGCGTCTCATCTTTTCGATGATCGTCGGCACTGTCAGACCGGGCAAAAACCGTCCGGCGTAAATGAACCCTTTCATTAGTAACTTCTCGAACGATGAAAAAAACCCGGGAATGCCATACTCGGTCAGTAAATAATGTAATTGTTCTGCGGTGCGCCGGGTGTCAGCGCATCGAAAACCCTGATCGATCAGTTTTGTCAGAATTATTTTGTCAGTGGCACTTTCAAACAGACGTGCGTACTTGCGTCGATGTGCCTGATCCTGACGGGTCTGCAATTCATTGGCCCTGTCTTGCCATTTTTGCGCCAGTTTAATCGCTTCTTCCGTGATTTGGTAGGTATCAGACATAATGACCATGTTGTATTAATATGAATTTAAAAGGAAATGTCTCTAAACCGACATGTTTCATTATCGCAAACTAATGCAGTATTTGCTATTTGTCACGACTAATTATTGGCCACAGACCCACACAGATAGCCACAGACACATTTATCCCCATGTGTTGCTTGCCGTTTGCATGTTGAATTTAATAGACACCAAAATCAAGATACATTTGCAGTCAGGGGTGCTGGCCGTTGCAATCAAAATTTGATAGATAAAAAAATGCTTGCATGTACTATTTAATGTACGCTATAATGTACAAAATATAAACAAAAATGAGGTAGAATATGCAAAGACTAAAAATTGACGAAGATATTAAACCCTTGTCTGAGGTAAGAACTGGAATTGCAGCATTTATAAAACAAGTCCACGATACAAAGAGACCTTTGATAATAACTCAACATGGTAAAGGGGTTGCTGTTCTTTTGGATTCTCATGAATTTGAAGCTATGCAGGAGAAAATTGAACTTTTAACCGATATTCAATTATCTTTAAATCAGCTGGAAAAGGGAGCAGGAATAAGTCATAAGGATGCAAAAGAAGAGGTATTAAAGCGAGCCCTTAAATGAATATAATCTGGTCACCGTTAGCAGTCGATAGAGCCTCTGAAATCGCTAGTTATATAGCTCTAGACAAACCATCTGCAGCAGATAAATGGATTAACACTGTGTTTTCAAAGGTTGAGCAGCTTAAATCATCTCCCGAAATTGGTCGGATTGTACCTGAATTAAATAATACCCAATTCAGAGAGATCCTATACGGTAATTACCGTATTATTTATCGTATCGGAAAGAACCAAATATCCATTCTTACGATTCGCCATGGCAAACAGATATTACCTATAGATGAAATTTTGGCATAACCAAAATGGAGCACCAAAAACTGAACAGTGTATCGAACAGAACCACATTACGTGAAATCAAGTAATTGATAGAAAAGAAATGTCTTCCTGTTATTCCCCCAGGTAGGCCTTTTTGACCTGCTCATTTTCAAGCAGGGCCGACGCTTTATCGGTTAAAACAATTCGGCCGGTCTCCATAACATATCCGGTGCCTGAAATAGTCAAGGCCATGTGTGCGTTTTGTTCGACCAGAAAAATGGTGACCCCACTTTTATTTATTTCCAAGATGGTTTCAAATATCTTTTCCACCAGTTTGGGTGCCAATCCCAGGGAAGGCTCGTCCAGCAGCAATAATTCAGGTTTTGACATCAGCGCACGACCGATCGCCAGCATTTGCTGTTCGCCGCCGCTCAAGGTACCGCCCAGTTGATTCGTACGGTCTTTTAATACCGGAAAGAGATTGAATACACCTTCCAGATCATCGGCTACTGCGGCTTTATCCTTGCGTAAAAAAGCGCCCATCTGAAGGTTTTCGAGGGTGCTCATTTTAGGAAAGATCTGACGTCCCTCCGGCGACTGCGACACGCCTCTGGCGGCCACCTGTTCGGGTCTCAACTGGTGGATCGGCTCGCCCTTGAAGTGAATTTCTCCTTGAGCAGCCCGTTCCACACCAAAAATTGTCATCAGTGTCGTTGACTTGCCGGCGCCGTTCGCTCCGATCAGACAGGCAATCTCACCTGGAAGGATGGCGCAGGAAACGCCTTTTAAGGCGTGGATATTGCCGTAATATGTATGGATGTTGGAAAGTTCTAAAATTGGCTGTGGGTTTGACATCTAACACATCTCTGAACTTTTTAATTTTCTCCGAGAATACGCTCGGAAGAAGTGGCCCCTCAAGGGCATGTATATTGGTTTCAGGTGTCGGGTGTCAGGTTTCAGTATCTAACATCTCCTATCCCTGACACCCGACACCTAAATCCTTTATTTCAATTGAGGCGACGCACCTAAATTCTCCTTAGGCTTTATTATCTCATCGGTTTCATGCAACTCGCGTCTACGGCGTGACGCCGGAATCAGTCCTTCGGGCTTTATAACCATCATGATCGTCATAATCGCCCCAAAGGCCAACATGCGGTAGTTTTCCAGTTCCCGGAAGAGTTCCGGGGCGGCGATCAGAACAAAGCCGGCCACAATAATACCGGGGATGGATCCGACGCCGCCAAGCACAACGATGCAAAGGACGATGCACGATTCCATGAACAGAAAAAAATTCGGGTTGGTGTAGCTTAATTTGGCTGCAAAAAAGGCGCCGGCCACCGAGGCAAAGGCGGCTCCCAGAGCGTAGGCCAGCAACTTGATCCAGGTGGTCGGTACGCCGGACAGCTCCGCCGCTACCTCATCCTCACGAATCGCGATCCAGGCGCGGCCAATACGGGAGTTATCCAACCGCCGGACCCCGATAATGGTGAAAATCGCAATCACTAGAATCAGATAGTATAAGGCCGGTAGGGATTTCAGATAATATGTCAACAAGGTGAAGCTGCCGTCTTCGAAACCGGGATAATATAAAACCGGCCGTTTCATGCCGAACAGGCCGTTGGGGCCGCTAGTCAGGGAATCCCAATTGTTGAGCACCAGACGAACGATCTCGCCAAAGCCTAAAGTCACAATGGCTAGATAGTCACCCCGCATTTTCAAGGTCGGATAACCGATGATGCAGCCGGCAATCATACCCAGGACCACACCGATGGGCAGGGCAGTCCAAAATGACAGCCCGAAGGTGAGATTCAACAGCGAATAGGTGTAGGCCCCGACGGCATAAAAGGCAATATACCCTAAATCCAGCAGTCCGCACAGGCCCACCACGATGTTCAAACCTAACCCGAGGCAGACATAGATCAGACAGGTAATGGCCACATCGATCATATAGCGGTTTGTCATCAGGGGGTAAACTATGGCCAGAACAATCAATCCCCCGATAGTATAAATTTTAGGGATTCGAATGATTTGTTCTCCCATTCGTTGAGTGAAGGGCACTTTCTGAACATCCGGGGAAGTTTGCCGGCTTCGGATCATCTTAACAATAAAATTCAAAACAAGAATGATCACAAAAACACCGAGGGTTTTAAAAACCCTTCCGGGCTCGAAAGTAGTGGTCTTGAAACCGAGCATGGGTATTAGCAGGATGGCCAGAAAAAAGGAATACACCACCAGTTTTTTGAGTTCTTGCCGTACCATCAGACGCGCACCTCCGCAGTCCCTTCACCCAATAGCCCGCTGGGCTTTAAATACAAAACCAGGATCAGAACGGTAAAGGTGGTGACATCTTTCCAGGCGCTGGGGAGAAAGGCCGCCCACATGACCTCAATGCTACCGATGATCAGCCCGCCGATCATGGCACCGGGGATGGAGCCGATGCCGCCTAAAATAGCCGCCGCGAAGGCCTTGATCATGAAGATAAATCCCATGTCAAATCGTACAGCACCGTAATACAGTCCCACCATCACACCGGCGGCCGCTCCCAAGGCCGGTCCGATCATAAAGGTAATGCGAATGGTGAGATCTATGTCGATGCCCAGTATGCGGGCCATGGTTTTATTTTGAGCCGTGGCCCGCATGGCCTTGCCCAAACGGGTACGGTGAACGAACAGCTGTAATCCGATCATCAAGGCGACGGCCAGTAGAATGATGAATATCTGGCCGTTGGTAATCCGGGCACCCAAGATTTCGAACCCCTCGACTCCGAAGACCTGGGGATAGGGTCGATCGGAAACGCCCTGGCTGAGCATCATCCCGTTGGATAAAAATATCGACATGCCCAGAGCGCTTAAGAGGGCAGCCAGACGAGAGGAGCCCCGCAGCGGTTTATAGGCCACATGTTCGACGGCCACGCCCAGAACAGCCACGTAGGCCATGGCCATACTAAATACGATGATCAAGGTCAGGACAAAATGGGTTTCCACCCATCCGATCTGCTGCAAGGCGGTTAATACGATGACCCCGATAAAGGCACCGGCGGTAAATAATTCGCCATGGGCGAAATTGATCAATTCGATGATGCCGTAGACCATGGTGTAGCCCAGGGCGATCAGGGCGTAGATACTGCCAAGAAATATGGCATTGACGAACTGCTGTAACAAAAATGCAGACAGCTCCATAAGATGGACAATCCTTTTCTAGTTTCAGGGTAACCGTTCACAGGTTCAGGGTTCAACGTTCAGGGTTAAGGACAAAGAAGCCATAAAATATATGCGTGAAGTCCTTATTATAAGAGCTCATTATTATAAAAGCTCATTTCCCCAAATTGCTGGCAATTTGGTTTAAGTTTTTAGATTAGCCCTTACGGAGCTGACGTTATTCTCGTAAATAAACATCCCAAATGCAGTCCAGGGACGAGAATATAACCTTGAACCCCTGAACCCGTGAACCCCTGAATTTCATTTTACAGATCTTTGCCGGTCATGGGATCCCAGTACGGTACGAACTGATTATCCTTGACGATCCAGACAATGTGAGCCAATTTGCGGTCACCATGCTCATCAAAAGTGATGTCACCGGATACGCCTGGCCAGGTGTTCT
>JASFFJ010000050.1:0-19361 GCA_050124355.1 Desulfobacterales bacterium
TCTGTCTTTGAGCTATTTTTATGACGAAATTATTTGCAATCCAGATACCAAACTACGTATGTTCTCATCTTGATAATATGACGGAGCGAAGCGACACCATAATTTTAGTCATTTTCAAATTTTAGTTCATTTTAGCTCAATTTTTCGACGTGTCATGCTTAAAGCAAATGAAAGGAATATCAACATGCCCAAAAAACTCTTTATCAGACATGCTTTCAAGCCCTGGGTCTTTGCGGCCTTTGCCTTGACCGTTCTTCTGATGGTGGCCTGCGACGGAAAAGCCAAAAAGCAGGCTGTCAGACCGTCCCCGCCCGATGTCCAGGTGACCGAGGTCAGCCAGGGAAAAATTCCCATCATCATGGAGTTCAGCGGGACCATCAAGGCGATCAAGACCGTTGACATTATCCCGCGGGTATCGGGCTATATTAACGAACGGCACTTTGAAGAAGGCACCTTTGTTAAGGAGGGCGATCCGCTATATCTCATCGATCCCCGGCCTTACAAGTCTCAGTTGGACGCATACAACGCCCAGCTGAAGCTCGATCGGGCCAGCCTGACCTTCTGGCGAAAAGAAACCAAGCGTTACCAGACACTGGTCAAGCAGGGGGCGGCTTCCAGGGAAAAAACCGAAGCCACCATCGCCAAACGTGATGAAGCGCTCGCGACGGTGGCCAAGAATAAAGCAAACGTCGAAAATGCCCAACTGGAATTAGATTTTACCAATATTACCGCGCCCTTTGACGGCCGTATCCAGCAAACGAGGATCAATGTCGGCAACCTGGTTCAGAAGCAGCGAGATGTTTTGACCACCCTGGTACAGATGGATCCGGTTTATGTGGTTTTTAATATCAGCCGCGGCGATGTTTTCAATATTCAGCTGCTCAAACGCCAGGGAAAGCTGTTTGAGACGAAAGATATGCGGATAGAAATCCTGCTGCCGGATGGCAGCACATATGCCCGGCAGGGCAAGGTCAACTTTATCAGCTTTCAGATCAATCCCACCACCGACACGGTCCTGGTGCGCGGCATCATCCCAAACAACAAAGATCAGGCCGTCGGTGACTATGATCTGATTCCCGGGCAGTATGCCCCGGTGCGGCTGATTCTGGGAGAAGATCCGGCAGCCCTTTTAATTCCCCAGCCGGCCCTGGTGGAATCCCAGATCGGCAAGCAGGTCTTTGTTGTCAACCAGGACAACAAGGTCGAATCCCGCAGCGTGGAAGTCGGCCGCGGCTACCAGGGCCAGTGGGTTATCAAGAAGGGTCTGAAAAAAGGTGACAAGGTCATCGTTGAAGGCACCCAGAAGGTGCGGCCGGGTATGGTGGTCGATGCGAAGCCCTATTCTCCTAAAAAAGCGCAAACCAAATGAGCGGCTCTGACGCTCAGCTGCGGAGTCTGGTTTATTATTTATATAGATTTCGGGTGTTCCGCCGAAGGTGGATCAGGTTTCAGTATCTAGCCTTTCTTTGCCTGACACCTGAAACCAGGAACAGATTTGATCTATCATGGCCCATGATCTCTGACCGGGCCCCGCCTCCGGCTCGTAGACCCGAGCCTACGGGTAGGAGAGTAGGGCCTACAGCCCGGAGGGAGGACCAGGTTTTCGTTAACAGAATAAAGGAGATTGCAAATGAAAGGAGGTGAGAAGCTTTACCTTTATCCTTTTGCCTATTTTCAGCATGAACACAATAAGGCAATCAACCCGATGAACATCATCAACTAAATAAACAAGGAGGTCAAAAATGAGTAATTTTACAAAAGTGGCAGCTATTTTATTTTTCATCGCAATTTTATTCGGTTGTGCCTCAACAGGTACGGATCAGAAACCAACTGAACTCCCCTCGGGATCGCTTCATATCGAAGAATGGCAAATTGCAGCGATGGCGGAAATGCAATGGGGTCATGGAACGTTGGGTTACAACGGGAAACTTTATAAATTCAAAATCGGCGGCGTTGGCGCCGGCGGTACGGGTGTGCAAAAAATTACGGCCACCGGACATGCTTATAATTTGAACGATATTGCCGATTTTGCCGGCACCTATGTTGAGGCTAGAGCCGGCATTACCGTGGCGAAAGGTGCCGGAGGTTTATGGGTACAAAACGGTAAAAAGGTCACCCTGCACCTGAAGATGCATGCAGAAGGCCTTGCATTAGCCATTGGCGTTGACGGGTTGACGATAGAAATGGAGTAGTCGCCCACGTAGGGTATGCTCGCTTAAGCGCTGGAAGGCAAGTCTTCCAATTAAATTATGATTTGGTGGTATATTATCAAAGCGGCTGTGCCGAACACTGACACCTGACACCATGCGGCGGACCAGCCACGAACATGCTGAGTCTCTATGGTCTCTAGTTCTTTCAACCAGCAGTATGGTGCCGCTGAAATAAACGCCAATGTTGCAACGTTAAGGTAGACTTTTCACGATAACTACAGGTTTAGGGGGAAAGCAATGACGAAAAATAGTTGTCGGCATATTGGCCTGCACATTGGTCGTTTTCATTTTACTGTTCACTGCCGTACTCGTAGCGCCGAAGGTGTTCGATAGCGACGCGGTAAAATCTAAAATACAAAGCGAAATTAAAAAGGCCGCCGGTGCTGAGATTGATTTCGCCCATCTGATTCTTGATTTTTTTCCTCGACCTCACGTCATTCTTAATCAGGTAACACTGTTGGTACCAGCGACGGTCAAGGGGCAATCAGTATCATTAATGGTCATCCAAGGCCAGATGCAAAACGGCGAAATCAGCATTCCGAACATCCAGTTTGATTTGACTGACACCGCCGGAGAGGTTGTCATCGCACGGGGGATCCTGCAAGGCCAAAACTTAAAAGCCCGGCTGGGAAATTCAACGGGGCAAAACGGTAAACTAAAATTGGGCCTTGTTGGCGATGTGGCGCCCTTTCATCTCGAAACAGATGTACGGGCCGATCTGTCGCAGTTGCCGCCGATCCTCAAGCGTCTGGTCGATGATCAAAATTTTCAAAGAGAGCTGGACCTGTTAAAAGAATTAAAGGGCAGCGCCCGTGGCAAACTGATCCTCGGTGAGGATACCGACAATGTCAAAGTAGACGTGGCCGCTTCGAATATTCAGCTGACTGCAAGGTATGAGCGTCTGCCTTATGCACTTAAAATTATCAATGGTAAGTTTAGCTACAATCAGAATCGAATCGCTGTGGAGAAGTTAAGCGGCAAGCTGGCAGAATCCTCTTTTTCACAGCTTTCAGGCAATCTGGGACTGAAAAATAACCATGATCTTGAGATTAGATCCGGCCAATCCGGTCTCCATTTGGCAGAGATCGTTCCATGGTTGGCATCGTTTAAGAAGATGCGCGAAATTTCTGAATACTATGGCGGCGGTAAAAGTATCATCACCCTATCCCATCTAAAGGTGAAAGGTCCCCTGCTTAGCCCTGAAAAATGGGATTTTAACGCTCATATCAATTTAAAACACCCGCTCAAATCTGCGGCCTGGGGTAACCTTAAGGGCAATGAAGTAAAAGGCACTTTGGACGATATGCACATCTATCCGCTGGCACCGTCAGCCATTGCATACGAATTGAAGGAGATGATGAGAAAAACCGTCGAGAGACCGATAAAACTCATATAATAAAACTCAGCAAGCCTATAACTCCTGCAATAATTTATTGGGGGGAAGAACTCTGGTAAATGATAGACGAGAAGGCTGGTTAACGGGGGCAACAATATAGCAGGGAACATCGGCGTGTCTTTCATGAAAAGAACGTAACCCTGATAGCTGGCTCGTGGAGGGCTGATTGGTATACTTGCATTCGATAGCATATAAAAGTTTTGTGCCACGACTGATGAGAAGATCGACTTCCGCACCGTGTCTGGTCCGCCAGAAAGAAAGCTTCCAATCTTTTTGTTGATAGTCGTTTAATCGAATAATCTCCTGGAGTATCCATTGCTCAAAAAGGCGACCCTGTTCCATAGCATCAGGGGGATCCCGAAGGGCCCCCAAAAGAGCTCGGGTTACGCCATTATCAAAAAAATAAAATTTGGGCTGATGACTCATGCGTTTTCGCTGACTTTTCAAATAGGGGTAAAGGAAAAACCCGATAAGCGTATCCTCAAGGATGGAATAATATTCCTTGACTGTTGACAGAGCCACTTGGCAATTTCGGGAAACGGAGGAAAAATTAATCTGTTCGCCATATTGGGCCACGGCAATATCTAAAAAATTTTGAAACCCCTGAAGGTTCCGTACTAAGGCTTCGGCCTTGATTTCTTCCCTGAGATAGGTGATGGCATAGGCTCTAAGGAAATCCTGGGCTTCTTTAATTTTTTTCTGTTTGAGTGTGCTGTAAATTTTAGGAAGTGATCCATATGCGAGGACCCATTGGAGATTAAAATCGTCGGACAATTCATTGAGTGTCAAAGGGTGCATGGTTCGATATAAAGCCCGCCCTCCCAAAAGATTTGATGCACCATGACGTAATTTCCGGGCAGAAGAACCGCAGAGGATAAATTGGAGCTCAGGTCTTTTTTCCATTATGGCATGCACGATATCCAAAAGTTTGGGTACGCGCTGGATCTCATCAATCAGTATCTTTTGGTTTTCACTGGGCGCAAGATCATCGAGTTGCTGCCGTAGAAGATTCGGGTTTTTATTGTAGGACAATTGAAGTTCAGGATCAAGAAGGTCAAGGGTCAAATGCGGCTTTTCGGCATGTAATAAAGTGCTTTTGCCCACTTGTCTGGGGCCGAACAGAAAAAAACTGGCTTCCGGCAATTTGTTTTGCAGGTATCTTTTAAACATACTTGTTAATTTACCGTGCATATTAACGGTTAGTCAATAAATAATTTCGTTTGGAAAAGAAAAGATTGTGTAGGAAGCCTACGATCTTATTATTGAAGGTGTTAGCCTTGTGAAAAATTATCTTACCCAGTCTAAAGAGATTATTGCCAAAGACTCGCCTGAGAAGCTGTATATTGTGGGATAAAGAAAATAAAACATAGATTGGGCGGTTTGGGACTACTTATGCAGCTGAAATTTTGCGATTATTTTTTTTTGTGTTTTCGTGATTACTTTTAAAATTGTATCATAATTACAGATAAGGGTGATTAGCTGATTGGTCTTGCGGTTGAGTGGTTGTAAATCTGAATTTTTACCTTATTAGCAAATTAATTGGACACATCCTGCTTTAACAATCGTAACATTCTAAAATTATGACTATAATTTACCTAATAAACCATTCAACCAGTAAACTATTCGACGAGGTCTGATTTAGGTACATTCTAATCCATAGAGATTAATCATGAGGAAATACCAGCTACTTATAATGCGCACCAGTTTATGGCTCCTTTTGTTCTTTCTACCGGTATCCGCGTTCGGCGCCGATAAGGTTACGCTCCAGCTCATCTGGAAAAACCAGTTCCAGTTTGCAGGTTACTATGTTGCCAAGGAACTGGGGTTTTACGACGAAGCCGCGCTGGATGTGACTATCAAAGAGTATGAATTCGGCACGGACGTCACCGCGGACGTGGTGTCTCAGAGAGCGCATTTTGGCGTGGGCCGGTCATCGCTGATCCTTGAGCAAATGGAAGGCAAACCGGTTTATTTGCTTGGGGCAATTTTTCAACAATCACCGTTTATGTTGTTGGTCAAAAATCGGGAAGACCTAAAAGAAGTTGCTGATTTAAAAGGCAAGCGGATCATGGTCACCGATGATGTGGTGGGCATGGCGTCGCTAACCGCCATGCTAGCCGCCAACGGCATCCGCCCGGGCGATTATACATCCCAAAAACATACCTTCAGTATCGACGATCTGATTTCCGGCAACACCGACGCCATTGCCGCCTACACCTCCAACGAGCCCTTTCAGATGCAAAAACGGGGGGTGGATTATACGATCTTTGCCCCTAAAGATCACGGTTTCGATTTTTACAGCGACATTCTGTTCACCTCCCAGAAATTCTATCAGGACAACCCTCAACTGGTGGCGCGGTTTCATCAGGCCAGTCTGCGCGGGTGGGAATATGCCTTTGGCCACATCGATGAAACGATTGAGATCATATTGACAAAATACAATACCCAAAATCGCGATAAAGATGCGCTGCGGTTCGAAGCCGAGACCCTCAAGGAGCTGGCCTATGACCGTGGTACCGCATTGGGCCTCATCATTAAGGATCGGGTGGAGCAGATCGCCCAGGTATACCGTCTTTTGGGATTAACGAATAAACCCTTGAAAACGGACGGCCTGATCTACGACCAAAAGACGCCTGTACGCCTGAGCCTGACCCCTGAGGAAAAGTCCTGGCTGGCCGCCCACAAAAAGATCGTGGTCGGCGGCGAGACGGACTGGGCGCCCTTCGATTTTGTCGATGAAAATGGAAAGTACGCCGGGATTGCGGATGATTACCTGAAAATCATCGGTGAAAAGCTGGGTATCGAGGTAGAAATGGTCACCAGCCCCTCCTGGGATGAGCTTCTGGCCATGCTGCGCCGCAAAGAAATAGATGTTCTACCGGCCATTTATCACTCCAGCGACCGGGAAGCCTACGTCCATTTTACCAATCCTTACATCAAGATAACGGAGTTCATTTTTTCTCGCAGCGACGATCAAAGCATTTCAAGTTTTACGGACTTAAAAGATAAAACCACCGTAGTCGTCAAAGGCTATACCATCGAAAACTATATGCGTTCGAACTATCCTAATTACAATCTAATCACGGCTCCCACGATCCAGGATGCCCTCAAAAAACTTGTCACCGGTGAAGCCGATACCTTTATCGGGGATATCATTTCGACATCCTACAATATCAAGGAACTGTCACTGGTCGGTCTCAAACCCATCGCCCAGGTCCCTATAAAGGGTCCCCAGGTTCATATGGGGGTCCGCAAAGATTGGCCCGTCTTGGGCGACCTGATCGATAAAGCCCTCAAGGCGATACCGGTGAGTGAGCAAGATACCATCAAAAAAAACTGGATTACATTTGCCGAAAAGAAGATCGAGCAAAGCCCCCCTGAACTTGTCCTGACGGAAGCTGAGCAGACCTGGTTAGATGCACATCCGGTAATCCGGGTTCACAACGAGAAGGACTGGCCGCCGTTCAACTATTTTGAATACGGCCGCCCCCGGGGGCTTTCCATCGATTACATGAATCTGGTAGCTGAAAAACTGGGCATTAAAGTCGAGTATGTCACCGGCCCGAGCTGGAACGAGTTTCTGGGGTTGATCAAGCGCAAAGAGCTGGATGTGATGCTCAACATCGTTAAAACCGAAGACCGCATGAAATATCTGCTGTACACCGAGCCCTACATCAAAAATCCCAATACGATCGTCAGCTCGCAGGAACACCCCTACGAAACATTACAGTCGCTTTTCGGCAAAACGGTGGCATTTCCCAGGGGATTTTTTTACGAGGAAGTCCTGACCAAATCCTTTCCTCAAATCAAACGCCTTCCGGTGGAAAACACCCTGGCAAGCCTCAAGGCAGTGACCTTTGGCCGGGCGGATGCCGCTCTCGGTGAGGAAGCCGTGGTTCGTACCCTGATCAATAAAAATCTTCTGTCCGGCCTGCGCATTTCCGGCGAAGTCGAGATCGGGGATCCGGATCTGGCGAACTTGCGCCTCGGGGTTCGCGATGACTGTCCGCTGCTGCAATCTGCGCTGATGAAAGCCATGGCGGCTGTGACGCCGGAAGAAATGAATCAACTTTACCAGAAATGGATCGCCCGGGTTCCCGAAAAGAAGATCAGAATACCATTGACGGATGCGGAGCAAAAATGGCTCGCAGACCACCGGGACATCCGGTTAGGTGTGGACCCGGCGTGGCCACCGTTCGAGTTCATTGATCAAAACGGCCGCTACGCCGGTATTGGCGCAGGATTTATAGATGCTATTTCAGATCGGTTAAGTATTAAGATGACGCCCATCCCGGGGCTTTCCTGGTCCCAGGTTATCGAGAAGGCCAAGGCTGGCGAGATCGATGTGCTGCCGGCAGTGACTCGGACCTCCGAGCGTGAAAAGTATCTGAATTTCACCAAACCCTATTTATCCTTCCCGGTTGTCATCGCCATCAATAAGAAGATGTCTTTCATTGGCAGTATTAAAGCTCTCGAGGGCTACCGGGTCGGTGTGGTCAAGGATTATTACACTGAAGAAATATTACGCAATGATCATCCGTATCTAACGCTCGTTACCTATCCTAATCTGGAAGAAGCGCTCCAGAAGCTGGATGCCGGGCGCATCGACGCCTTTGTCGACAACATGATCACCATCTCCCAGGAAATTGCCCGGTCAGGATTGAAAAATACTGTAATTTCAGCATCAACGGAGCATACATTCGATCTTTCGCTTGGCGTTCGTGAAGATTTACCGGAGTTGGTTGGAATTTTGAACAAGGTAATTGATGACATCAGCAGCCAGGAGCGGACAGCCATCAAGAGTACCTGGATGTCGGATGTGGAGGTGAAGATACGGTTTGATGTCAAAGCCATGCTGGCCTGGGCAATACCAATCGGAGGCAGCATTCTTTTGGTAATGGTCTTTGTCGTTGTGTGGAACCGCAAACTTGGCCGGGAGATCACGGAAAGGAAACGCACCGAAGATCAACTTCGCAAGCTGTCGAGCGCTACTGAAAACAGCCCGGCGTCGGTCGTGGTTACCGACAAAGATGGAACCATCGAGTACGTCAATCCCAGATTTTGCGACGTCACCGGCTATGCCGCAGAAGAGGCCATTGGTCAAAATCCAAGGGTTTTAAAATCAGGTGAGCTTCCTGGATCCTATTACAAAGATCTCTGGAATACCATTCTTGCCGGTAAGATCTGGCGCGGTGAATTCCAAAATAAACGCAAGAACGGGGAGGAATTCTGGGAAAGCGCTTCGATCTCCCCCATCAAGAATGAAGAAGGTGAGATCACACACTTTGTGGCTGTCAAAGAGGATATTACGGAACAAAAGAAGATCCGGGAGTCTTTGCGCGAAAGTGAAATTCAGTTGAGAACCATTTTTCATAATTCGCCTTTAGGGATTCTTTATGTCAGCAAGGACGGCATCATTCTCGACTGCAACCAAAAACATATCGAACTGATGGGATCAACCCGTGAAGAACAAACTGGCGTCAATTTACTGAAGAGGTTGACCAATGAGGAAGTACATGCCGCCCTGGTAAAAGCGATTTCCGGTGAAAAGGCCGAGCATGAGGGCGAATATACCTCTATTCACGGGGGAAGACCGCTCCAGATGCGGTCGGTGTTCAACCCGACGCAACCCGGCCAATCTCCAACCGAAGTCATTATCTCAACTGAAGACATCACCGAGCGCAAGCGTGCCGAAGCGGATATAAAAGAAAGCGAGGCCAGAACCCGCGCCATCGTGGACTTTGCCGCCGACGGAATAATCACCATCAATGAACAGGGCATCGTCGAAGAATTCAACTCGGCGGCTGAACGGATATTCGGCTACAAAGCCGCAGAGGTCCTGGGGCAGAATGTAAAAATGCTCATGCCGGAACCTCATCACAGCCGGCACGAACAGTATGTTAACAATTATTTGGAAACCGGTGAGGCTAAGATTTTAAAAGGCGGCCGTGAGCTTTTGGGGCGGCGTAAGGATGGCAGCACGGTACCCATATATCTTGCCGTCAGTGAGGTATATCTGAAAGATCGGCGGATTTTTACCGGTATTGTGCGGGATATCTCTGAACTCAAGCAGGCCGAGAAGGCCATACGAGAACGAGCCGTTGAGTTGCGCACCATTTTTCAAAATTCACCGATAGGAATTACTTATATTGGTAAAGACGGCACCGTTCTGGACTGCAACGATAGACATGCTGAAATCATGGGATCAACCCCTGAAAAAATTCTTGGAATGAATTTACGGGAAGAAATTGAAAATGAGGAGTTGCGGGCTGCCGCATTAGGCGCGCTTGCCGGTGAGCAAACCGTGTTTGAAGCCGAATATACTTCCATCAGCGGGGGAAGAACATTAGTGGTTCGGTCTATCTTCAATCCAACCGAGCCCGGCACATCTCCAACGGAAGTCATCAATACAACTGAGGACATTACCGCACGCAGGCAAATGGAACAAGAGCTGCTGGAGGCTAAAGACCGCCTGCAGGCGATTATCGATGGGGTTCACAGTCTGGTATTTATTAAAAACACAAAAGGAGAGCATCTTCTGGTCAACTCATATTTTGAAGAAGCGTTTGGCATGAAAAAGGAGGATGTCATCGGCAAAACCGATTTGGATATTTTTCCACTCGACGTTGCCGAACAGATCATGGCAGTCGATCGGAAGGTCATGAACTCAGGTGAGGCTATCCATTTGGAAGTGCCCATCCCCCATCAGGACGGCAGTATTCACATCCACCTGACCGAAAAGTTTCCCCTGCTCAATAAAAAAGGTGAGGTATACGCCATGTGCGGGCTGGCCACGGATATTACCCATCAGAAAAACATCGAAGAGGAGCTCCAGCAAGCCAAAATGGTTGCCGAGGAAGCCACCCGTGCCAAGAGCGATTTTCTGGCCAACATGAGTCACGAAATCCGCACCCCTATGAATGCCGTTATCGGTATGTCCCACCTGGCGCTTAAAACCGAGTTGACCCCCAAACAGCAGGATTATCTGAACAAGATTCAATCTTCGGCCAATTCGCTGCTAGGGATCATCAATGACATTCTGGATTTTTCCAAAATCGAAGCCGGCAAACTGGATATGGAATCCGTTGAGTTCAATCTGGACGACGTGCTGGGCAATCTGGCGAATCTGGTAACGGTCAAGGCCCAGGAAAAAGAAGACCTGGAGGTCCTCTTTGCCACGACACGGGAGGTTCCCCGGTTTTTGGTGGGAGATCCATTGCGATTAGGGCAGGTACTGATCAATTTGGCCAACAATGCCGTGAAATTTACCGAATCCGGTGAAATTGTGGTGTCGACAGAACCATTAAAGCAGGATGAGGGCGGATTGACCCTCAAGTTTTCCGTCAGGGACACCGGTATCGGGTTGACCGAGGAACAAATCAGTAACCTGTTTCAAGCTTTCAGCCAGGCCGACACTTCCACCACCCGCAAATTCGGCGGTACCGGCCTGGGACTGACCATCAGCAAACGCCTGGTGGGTATGATGGGCGGCGAGATCTGGGTGGAGAGTGAACCCGGACAGGGTACGACCTTCAGCTTTACGGCTAACTTCGGTCTGGGGAAGGAGCAAGTTAAAAGGCGTCTCGCGCCCTCGTCTGACTTGCGCGGTATGAAGGTCCTGGTAGTGGATGACAGTGCCACTTCCAGGAGTATCCTGCGGGATATATTGGAATCGTTTTCCTTTGACGTCTCACTGGCGGCTTCGGCAGAGGAGGGTCTTGAAAAGATTCGGCGAGCCGACCCGGATCAGCCATTTGAACTGGTGCTCATGGACTGGAAGATGCCGGGCATGGATGGCCTCGAAGCCTCCGAGCAGATCAAAGACCACTCGTCTTTGAGCAAGATCCCCGCCATAATCCTGGTGACCGCTTACGGTCGCGAGGAGCTCACGCAGCGAGCCAAGCAAATCGGGCTGGAGGGTTTTCTGATCAAACCAGTCAGTCCTTCGGTTCTTTTAGACACCATTATGCAAGCCTGTGGAGAGCAAATTCCCAAGGCATCGCGGGTTGCAGAAAGACATAAAGAGACTGTGGGTCTGAAGGACATCCAGGGGGCTCGGGTTCTTTTAGTCGAGGATAATGAAATCAACCAGCAGGTAGCGATGGAGATTTTGCAGGGTGCGGGACTCGTCGTCACGGTGGCCAACAACGGTCAGGAAGGCGTCGATGCGGCCATGCAAAACCCATATGATGCGATCCTGATGGACATTCAGATGCCGGTGATGGATGGATACACCGCTGCGCGGGAAATTCGGAAGTGGGAAAGAAGGCTAAAGGCTCAGGGCTCAGGGCTCAAGGCAGAGATCAGAGGACAGAGATCAGAAGTCAGAGGTCGGAGGTCGGAGGTCAGGAATCAACACTCAGCACTCAGCTCTCAGTACTCAGCACTACCGATTATCGCCATGACGGCCCACGCTATGACCGGTGACGAGCAAAAGAGTTTGGCAGCTGGCATGAACGATCACGTTACCAAGCCCATTGATCCGGAGCAGTTGTTTTCAGCCTTGCAGAAGTGGATACGCCCGGTGGCAGAGCGAGCGGCCGTTCCAAAACCACAAGAGCTCGATGTTCCGGTAGAGCCTTTTCAGGAGGTGCCAGACGAAGACGAACTACCAGAATCTCTACCGGGTTTTGATCTGGATGCGGGTCTGTCGCGCTTGATGGGCAACAAACGGCTTTACAGAAAGTTGCTGCTTGATTTTGGTGCAAAATATACCGAAACAGCCCGTGATATCCGCGCGGCGCTAGATGCAAATGATTATGAACAGGCTCACAGCCTGGTGCACAACCTCAAAGGGCTGGCCGGCAATCTGGAAGCCACAGACCTTCAGGCGTCAGCCCTGGGATTGGAAAAACTGGTCAAAGGGCAGACGGAAAAGACCACCTCCGATAAAGAAGTGAACCAGAAATTTACGGAACTGGAAGATGCTCTCGAAAAGGCGCTGGATGCGGTTCAGAGTTTAGGTCTCGCGGATGAGAAGAAGACCATTGCGAGCAGTCAAGAGGCGGTTGCAGCGGTGCCTCCCGATCTAATGCAAAAGGTAACTGAAAGGCTCAAAACGGCAATTGAATTGGGGGATGTGACAAAAATTAATGCAATTGCCGAAGAGTTGAAGTCCGAATCCGATGCCTTGGCACCTTTCTGTGACGAATTAATCCGATTAGCGGATGATTTTGACATCGATGGCATTGAAAAATTAGTTCTCGAGTCAGACAGGTAAATCAAGCTAACTTATCCTTCATTTTCATGATTTGTAGTGCTTTCTAATCCTTTACATTAGCTGATAAAATCTGCTAAGACCATAACCATTTACTTGACTTGAACACCAAGGAATTAGCTCAATTTGGGCTACCGCCGAATCGGACAGCTGAAATTCATCAAAAGATCGTGTCCCAAATGAATTTGATACGAATGACAACCTATTTCCTGCTATCCATTTCTTTGACAACAATAATACATGGGGAGGCCACCGCTAAAATGAACACAAGCACACTCGATCTTCCCAAAACGGTTGGTGTATGGAATAGACCGGATTCGCCCCGGCTTATTTCTTCAAAGAATATTTTTGAATACATGAATGGCGCCGGTGAGCTCTATCTGGGATATCGATTCCGTCATCTCGAGGTCTTTGATTATACGTCTGCTGACCAAGGTAACATTCTGGTGGAATTGTATTTTATGGAAAGTGCCGACGATGCGTTTGGTTTACTTTCCCTGGATTGGGGCGGTGAGCCGGTTTCCCTTGACGGCGCTCCTGCAGCCATATCAAACAAGTCTTTTACGGCATCCACCCGGGCGCTATATGGCGGAGGCCTGATGCGATTGTGGTCTGATTTTATGTATGCCCGAATCATGGCCGAACGTGAAACGCCGGCATCTAAACAAGCCGTCCTTACGCTCGGTAAAGCTATCGCTGCCGGCGCCCAGTATCCCTCGGAGCCGACACTCGTAAAATTACTGCCCCTTGAGATTGATACGGGTTGGAAATTACGGGTGGATCGACTGAGCTTTTTTCGTTCGCATCTGGTGTTGAACTCAATTTATTACCTCAGTCATGAAAACACTCTCGATCTCGATCTCTCAGCAGAAGCTGTTAGTGCGCCCTATCAATACATTCACGACTCGGAAGATCCGAAACATAGCCAGTTTCTGCTGGTGAAATATGAAAACACTGCACGTGCACGCCAGGCCCTGAGCCGTTTTCATGATGCTTATCTGCCTGACCACAAGAAGGAAAAAACGGTGGAGATCGCCGGGGGCAGCCCACGTCTTTTTAAACTGGAAGACGGCTGGATGGCATATAAACTGATCGGCAGACATATTGTAATCGTGTTTGAAAGTCCCGACCCGGAGTCTGCCCGGACAATCCTTCAGAAAAATGAATCCAATTTACTGAAGAGAGGAGGAGATCATGAAAAATAAAATACCTTTCTTAACCAGAAGAGATTTTATCCGTGGAACTGTCGGTGCAACCCTCGGCGCATCTGTTTTCGGTCTTCAGTGGCCCAGGAGAGAAACCAGGGCAGCAGCTCCCAGTCTGGTAACGGTCGTACGCGACAAAAACGCCATGGATGCGGCCAAAAATATCGACATTGCCGTCCTGGAAAAAATGCTGATCGAGACCTTGGCCAGGGTGACCGGTCAAAAGAATACAAAGGATGCCTGGCTAAGTCTTGTCAAACAGAGTGATGTGATTGGCCTGGTGCCCACCGATCATCTGAATCCAACCCATGATGAAGTCGTAGATGTTGTCAAAAATTCATTGATGGACGCCGGAATCCCTGAAGACAGGATCCGAGATGCACAGGGCCCGCGGAATGCTAAAAAATGTGACGCTTTAATCGCAATTCCAGGGCTGAAAGCACACTGGCTGACCGGTATCGGCACGGTTTTAAAAAATTACATCATGTATTCCGGCAGCCCCAGCCGTTATCATCAAAGTAACAGCGCCAAATTAGGCGAAATCTGGAACCTTCCGTTTGTCAAAGGCAAGACAAAACTGGTTCTGGTGGATTCGCTTTATCCGCTCTGTGACAAGGGACCGCAGCCTGATCCAAGATATCAGTGGAATTACAATGGCTTCATTGCCGGGACCGATCCGGTTGCCGTCGAAACGATTTGTTTAAAAATTATTACTGAAAAAAGGAAGGTCATCCGGGGTGAGCCATGGCCCCTTTCGCCCCCGCCGATTTGTGTAGAGGCCGCTGATAAGGTCTATGGATTGGGGACGAGCCGGATGGAGCGAATTCAAATTCAACATTACGGATGGGAAGACGAGTTATTGCTATAATCCCAATCCCGGTTTGAGCGATCGGGGAAAGAGGTGAAATCCATGAAATTTGATCAAACGATCACGCGCAGAGAATCAATTCGAAAGCTTTTAAAATGGTCCGGGTGCCTCGCACTTGCCGGTGCAACCCGTTGGCCCCTATTGGAATTGCACCCGGCAAAAGCCGCGGTTGCAAACCAACATTTTATTATCGAGGGCATCGGTCAAACAGATCACTATTCCGTAAAAGATCTAACCCATAAAGTCTTTGAAGCCGCCGGTGGAATAAGTCAATTTGTGTCGAAAGGTGATGTGGTGGTCATCAAACCCAATATCTCCTGGGCCAGACCGGTGAAAATGGCCGCCACCACAAATCCGGAAGTATTGCAGGCGGTTATCGAGCTGTGTCAGGAAGCGGGCGCCAAAAAGGTCCGAATTGCGGATAATACCATCGACGATGCAAATTTCTGTTTTTCTGTAACCGGTGCAGCGGATGTAGCCAAAATAACCGGAGCGGAACTCATCAATCCTGATTCATCTCTAATGCGCGAAATTAAGCTGCACGGAGATCGTCTGGATGTCTGGCCGGTTTATTTGCCCATCGTAGAGGCTGACAAGGTCATCAACCTGCCGGTTGCCAAGGATCATATCCTGAGTTCCCAGACAGCCGGAATGAAGAATTGGTTCGGTGCGATTGGCGGAAGGCGTGGCTCTCTGCACAAAGAAATACATCCAAATATCGTTGATCTGGCCCAGTTTTTCAAACCGGCCGTAACATTGATAGATGCCACTCGAATCATGACAAGAAATGGTCCTTCCGGTGGCAGCACATCTGATGTCGTCACAAAAAATACGCTAATTTTAAGCGATGATCCGGTGGCTGCGGATGGCAAAGCAGCCTTGCTTCTTGGCAAAAAACCGCAGAATATTGGGCATATCAAGCTAGCCAAGAAGCGGGGGCTCGGCACCTACGATTTTTCAAAGCTGATTCAAAAAAAAGTAGCCGTATGAGTTAAAAGAGGAGGCAGGCAGGTTTGAAAATCATTCTGACAAATGATGATGGTATTGATGCCCCGGGACTTGATGCGCTGGAAAACTGTTTCCGAGACAGCGTTCAGCTTGTCATTGTGGCGCCGGCGCAGTCCCAATCAGGGGTGGGTCACCAAGTGACCACCCGATCACCCATCCGGGTGAATCAGATCGAACTCAACCGTTTTAGCGTTGAGGGCACGCCGGCAGACTGCGCTCGTCTCGCGCTCAAGCAAATTTCACCGGGCGCAGACTGGCTGGTCTCAGGAATTAACGCGGGTGCCAATCTTGGCTCTGATGTCTACAACTCGGGGACGGTATCGGCGGCCAGGGAAGCCGCGATATTAGGATGTCGATCCATCGCAATTTCACAATATATCGGCCAAGGACAACAGGTCAACTGGGATATTACCGCCTATCATGCAAGAGCAGCTTTGAAAATGCTGATGAAACGGGATATTGCCACTTCACATTTCTGGAATATCAACCTACCCCATCCGCTGGGCAAGCATTCTGAAATACCGGTCGGATTCTGCGGGTTGGATACGAATCCACATAAATACGAATTTCGGAAAACCGAAAACGAATACCTCTATGAAGGCAGCATTCATGAACGCCCGCGGGATCCTGGAACCGATGTGGCTGTTTGTTTTGATGAAGGGAAAATTTCAATCACCCGGATTGCGGTGGGAACCACAAATTAAGCCGAACCACATTCCTCTTGAACGGGTCAAAAAGCCGCTTTCGAGGCTCCGTCGGCTTAGATGGACCTGCTGTTCGCAGCGGACGGGCGGGTGAGGATAAGGGCGGTCGCTGGTGTCAAGGTACGGGGCCGGATTCCGTCGTTGAAATAAAGAATTAAATTCAGAACGATTCGCCCAAAATACAGTATTCTTGGCGCGACCACAGATATTTGCGTTGCATCAGATTTTACGAAACATCAGTAGTTCTGAATTTAGGGATGATGCCGCCGACTAAAGACTCGTATATTCGATATTCGGTTGTTTCGCCCAGTAAGGCATCCACCTGGCTCTGGATCTTCTTTCTCTCCTCGCTGTTCAACCAGTTGTTCCAATCTTCGACGGTGTCCCAGGAGCTGATCACCAGATATTCACCGGGGCAGTCGAGGCACCTTAATGTTTCGCCGGAAATATAGCCTGGTTGAATCGAGGCCTGGGATCTTAACTGGACAATACAAGGGGCCAGTTTGCGGGCCTTTTCATCATCATTGAATGTCCGTCTGATTATCACCTGAACAGCCATATCGTCCTCCTTAAATTTTGATTAGCAAAATACATAGAATTTAGATGAACCGCCCCGGTTAAATGAACTTTTGCCAGCAGTTAATATGCAACGCTATGATTAGCGGCAAATTTATATGGCAAGCTCTGAAGGTGAATAATTTAACAGGGCAGGCAGACACACGCGCGCAGATTGACGCAGACACGAGCGGGAGCCGCTGGCCAAAAAAAACGGCCAGTTTGATCAACAAAGCAACTTCGTGGTTCGGTTCCGAAATCGGTCGCTGTTGGGTTTCGCATTTGGCAATAATACCGGTAACATGTAGGTTGGATTGAGTGCAACGAAATCCAACAAAGCCTGGATAAGGCTCAACCCAACCTACGAAATGTAAAGGGACACAGGATAGAACCAACCTCAACTTTTTGAAGTGTAGTTTCATGAGAGGTAATTCATTGAGGAAAGAAATTCAACGGAGGGCATTTAAAATGGGGTTTTAGGTATTTGGGTATTGGGCCCTTAGTCCATTTTTTTATTTCATGCGATGAGAATATGAAAGCTGCAAGAGACCCGTCCATGTTGGTCAGCCCGCCGGTGGATTTTTTAACTTATAAAAAAAAGACCAAGTGAAGCGATTCCATCATTCGTCGTTCGTCATTCGTCGTTCGTCATTCTAATTCTGTCCCGTGGTTCACAATAAAATTTTTCAATCTCGCTTGCTGGATGGCGTCCAGCTGCTGAAATTGCAGCCGAACCTGCCGCATTTCGATCACATCGTTGAAAATCTCGTGCGGTATCACAACATCGGTGATGGTCTTAAACGGTATATCCGCCAGATAAAATCCACAATCCGCCAATAAGATATCCAGCACGAGGTCCAGGTTTGATTGTTCCTCACTATCAGCGTGATGAAACGTAAGTCCACCCATGCTGATGTTATCAATTTTACCCAGCTTGACCGGCTTGGCATTGAACACCTCACAGGCGATGCACCCCATACTCTTGCCGCCAATTTTCAGGGCTCCGGTGGAGATCGGCCGGATCAAAGCAAATGCGTCTTCGGTCAGCTGGTATCGTTTGTGATATCGATATTCAATCCGATTTTTCCCATCAAATACATCCATATCCAGCAGGAATGACTCATCCATTCCCATTTGATTGTAACCGTCTTCAACTATCCCAATTTTTTCGACCGGCGGATTGGGACCGGCTTCGCTGGTATAATTTATATTATCCATGTCGCTCACCTTTTCTTTGAGACTCAATTCATTAACCACCCCGACCTATCGGGATGAAGATGTAAAAAGTTCTACCGTTACCGCGAGGACATGCTTGAAGGATGCAAACCTGATCGATGCCGGCGGCTTATGAATGGAGTTAATAAGCCGCTGCGAAATATTTAACACCGACGCCGTAAGGATAGGCGTCAGCACCATTTGCTTCTTGGCACCATTTTACCTCCGCCAGGGTGACGAGGTGTAAGCCCTCGCAGTAGCCGCTGCAGGAGCCATTCGGATGAGTTGTTTTTAAGCGAATATAAACTGTTGCGCCAGGTTTGAGGAATAAGTTGGATTTAAAACACATACCACCCGCACAAAGATTCAGTGTCCGAGCATTATAAGAATGCTCTTTATTGAAGTATGAAAACGCAATATCGGCGGCATAGCGATGACGTTCATAAGCTCTTTTCTCTACATTTGTTTTCATCTTCAACCCCCAACAAAATATCGGAGTGATTTACAAATCCCGAATAGGCTGTCATACCCTCAATTAAAAAGAATCAGATTGGTGCTAGATCCAGCGCATTGGGACCGACAAACCGAAAGCGTTTTGGCCGATTTTTCATTCTTAAGAAGTTATAATAAAAAACCTCCCGCCCAAACGGATAGACCTCATTCAGCCTGTGGGTATCAACCAATATGCTTTTGTAGCCGTTCGATTTTTCCCCGAGTGCGTTCAATAGCTCAAACGCCGAACTGCCGTCAAAATCGCCCATAAGACGAATGTGGAGACTATCAATCTCTTGATGGACCTTAATTTTAAAATTTCGGGCCATTGTTTTTAATCTAATATCGTGGTACTGGCAGATATTCACATTCAGCCGCACAGCATATGCCAGCAAGTAAGATTTTTAATAATCATCAGCCATTGAAGCGCCTCTAGTCTCCGTGAGGCAATGATCGCGCCAGACACAATTCATCCGCTCACACTGTTGGCG
>JASFFJ010000051.1:0-19251 GCA_050124355.1 Desulfobacterales bacterium
GTCAAGTCTGCATTGCCGCATCTTTCACCATAGCCGTTAATGGTACCTTGAACCATGACAGCGCCCGTTTGTACGGCGGAAATCGAGTTGGCCACTGCCAAGCCGCAATCATTGTGTGTATGGATACCCAGTCGACACGATGTCTGGTCGTATGCGGCCGATTCATTTCCGCTGAAGGATTTTTGAACATCTTTCATGATGGATTCGATCTCGAGGGGCAGGGTGCCGCCATTGGTATCACACAGGACCACAAAATCCGCCCCGCCTTCGATGGCCGCCTGCAGGCTTTTGAGCGCATAGTCGGCGTCATTTTTATAGCCGTCAAAAAAATGTTCGGCATCATAGACAACCTCAAGATCGTTGTCCTTTAAAAAGGCAACGCTGTCACGAATCATGGCAAGGTTTTCCGTCAAACTGTTATTCATGACTTCCTTTACATGCAGATCCCAGGATTTGCCAAAAATTGCAACCGTCGGAGTTTTACTGGCTATCAGCGCTTTCAGATTGTCGTCTTCCGCTGGCTTGATACCGGGTTTGCGGGTGGAACCGAAAGCGACCAGACGGGCCTGACGGAATTCCACCCGCTTGGCAAGATCGAAAAACTGCATGTCTTTGGGATTGGAACCGGGCCAGCCGCCTTCGATGTAATGGATACCGAAGTCATCCAGCCGTAATGCAATCTTGATTTTTTCATCGGCTGAAAAGGTGATGTTTTCGCCCTGGGTTCCATCTCTCAAGGTGGTGTCGTATAATAGTACTTCGTCCATGGTTTACTCCAAAAGTTGGTAACCAAACGCTTATTCCTAAACTGAGCGGTTAACCTTTATTATTATATTTTTTTCCTGTTTTCCGGTCGCAAAGAGCGGACTGTGGTGCCGGTTTGCCACATTTCTGAATTTTTTAGCACGTCCAATTCTTTATCCAATTTTTCACGGTAGTCCGTGGCGCTGTTGGCCTCAAGTACACGCCTGGTTTCTTCACCGGAGACGACTTTTTCATAGAGGGTGTCAAATACCGGCGTCACTGCATCTCTGAACTTCGGCGCCCAGTCAAGGGCACCGCGCTGGGCTGTGGTCGAACAATTGCTGAACATCCAGTCCATGCCGTTTTCGGCGACAAGCCTGATCAGACTCTGGGTCAGTTCTTCGACGGTTTCGTTGAAGGCTTCACTCGGGCTGTGCCCGTGCTTTCGTAATAGACTGTACTGTGCCTCCATCACCCCCGCCAGACATCCCATCAAAATTCCGCGTTCCCCGGTCAGGTCACTGTGAACTTCATTTTCAAAGGTGGTGGGGAATAAATAGCCGGATCCGACGGCAATACCCAGGGCCAAGGTTCTTTCTTGGGCCTTGCCGGTAAAGTCTTGGAACACGGCATAGCTGGAATTGATTCCGCTGCCATCCAGAAAGTTCAGCCTTACGTTTCGACCGGAGCCCTTGGGCGCTACCAGAATGACGTCCACGTTTTCCGGGGGAATGATCTTGGTTTGATCTTTGAAAACAATGCCGAATCCATGAGAGAAATAGAGTGCATTGCCTTCATCCAGGCACGCTTTGATATTAGGCCAGGTAGCCACCTGTCCGGCATCGGAAAGCAGGTACTGAATGATGGTTGCCTTCTTTGCCGCTTCTTCCAGGGGAAAGAGGGTCTCACCAGGGACAAAACCATCCTCCACGGCCCGCTGCCAGGTTTGTCCACCCTCACGTTGTCCTACAATTATACGAATACCATTATCCCGCAGATTTAGCGCTTGTCCCGGTCCTTGGACGCCGTAACCTAACACAGCCACTGTTTCATTTTGAAGGACATCTCTGGCTTTCTGCAACGAAAATTCCTCGGATGTAATTACGTCTTCAACCACGCCACCGAAATTAAATTGTGTCATATTTACCTCTGCTTTATTTGGGGGTTATTAGACCTAGACCATAGTCCACTTTCTGATATTAGGTTATAAAGAAATGAATGTTTCAGCCAAATACCACTAATTGAAGATTGAAGATCGAATATTGAAGATTTGTGGATGCCGCTTCGCTCCGCCTTTTCTATAATCTCTTTTAACGATTGATCTCGCCGAAGGCGGACCTTAAATCTTCAATCGACAATCTTCAATCTTCAATTCCTACTTGTCCGTCGTAAGTTTGGCAGATTAGGTCATTTAACACTTTCGTTCAACAGTTTCGCTAAAATTTCACCTATTTGGGTTCCCGATACAATGCCAGTGCGCCGCTCCTGGCTATCTTTTGAATGCCCATCGGGCTGAGCAGGTTTATCAGGGCCGTTAATTTTTCTACATCTCCGGTGACCTCGATGATGTAATGCTCTAATCCGACATCAATTACGTTACAGCGGAATATATCGACGATTCGTAATATTTCTGCACGATGATCCGGTTTGGCTCTGACACAAATCAAGGCCATTTCGCGTTTAACCGCTTTTGGGCCGGTCATGTCTCGTAGTTTAATGACATTGATCAGTTTTCTTAACTGTTTCTCGATCTGCTCGATCACCGGTGGATTGGCCATGGTGACAATGGTAATTCTCGATACTTGAGGATCCATGGTTGGGGCAACACAGAGGCTTTCAATATTAAAACCTTTGCCGCTGAACAGTCCAACGACCCTGGAAAGTACTCCCGGCTGGTTGTCGACCAGCATGGTCATGATGTGTTTTTGTTCCTTCATGAAAATATCCCTGTTACGAGTTACGGGTTACGGGTTTCGAGTTACGCGTTGCGAGTTAGGGGTTATTCTGCAATCTCATAATTCCGCCTTCCGCATTCCCACTTCCAAATTCATTTTCTGTTCTTTGTCCTTAGATCCCTGTCATCCGACCTCTGGCCTCAAACTACCGTCCTCTGATCTCTGATTTCTGTTTTCTGTTCGCTGATCTCTGTATTCTATACCAGCAACATCTCGGTGATGGCAGCTCCGGCGGGTACCATCGGATATACGCCTTCTTCCTTCTCGACGATAAAATCCATAATCACCGGTTTGGAAACGGCAAGTCCTTCAGACAACACTGCCGTGACCTCTTCGGGCTTTGCAGCTCTCAAGCCAACGGCTCCGTAAGCTTCAGCGAGTTTTACAAAATCAGGTGCGCAGTCCATGCCGGTGCAGATATATCGTTTATCGTAGAATAATTCCTGCCATTGTCTGACCATACCCATGTACCCGTTGTTTAATATCACAATTTTCACCGGCAGACAGTTCTGAACGGCGGTGGCCATTTCCTGGATATTCATCTGGATGCTGGAGTCACCGGCGATATCTATGACTAATTTATCCGGACAGGCCACCTGAGCCCCAATGGCGGCGGGTAGCCCGAATCCCATGGCCCCCAAACCCCCTGAGGTGATAAAATGATTGGGTCGATTATGCTGATAGTACTGGGCGGCCCACATCTGGTTCTGACCGACCTCGGTGGTGATGATAGCCTCACCCTTGGTCAGTTCGCAAAGTTGTTCAATCACGAATTGGGGCTTGATCTTATCCGTTTGTTGATAGGCCAGCGGATTGGTACTTTTCCATTCATCGATTCGGTCAAACCATTTTTTTCGTTTGGCAGCCAGATCTCCCAGATCAACCTGATCGAGCAAGCGGTTAAGATGTTGCAAAGTGATCCTGCAATCTCCCACAACCGGGATGGTTACCGGAATGTTTTTGCGAATCGTGGTTGGATCAATATCAATATGAACAATCTGAGACTGGGCAGCAAATGCATCGGTTTTTCCGGTGACGCGATCGTCAAAACGAACACCCACAGCCAAGAGCAGATCGCATTCAGCCGTACACATATTAGCCCGGTATGTTCCGTGCATCCCGATCATTCCCAGCGATAACGGGTCTGATTCTTTGAACCCTCCCAGCCCCATCAGGGATGTGGTAACCGGTATCTGGGCCTTACCCGCCAATTCGTCTAACTCCTTGGCGGCTTTTGAAAGAATTACACCGCCACCAGCAAAGATCATTGGTCTCTCACTCTGCTCAAGGAGGGTTACGATTTTTTTCAGTTGTTTCATGTTCGGATTGTAAGTCGGGTTATAGGATTTGAGCTGAACTTCATTGACGGGAACATATTCAATGGATTCTTTTTGAATATCCTTGGGTATATCCACCAGAACGGGGCCCGGTCGACCGGAGCGGGCCAGATAAAACGCCTCTTTGACTGTTGGGGCCAGGTCTTCAATGGACATCACCAGGTAGTTGTGCTTGGTGCAGGGACGGGTGATACCGACGATATCTACTTCCTGAAAAGCATCGTTGCCGATGAGTGCCGTGGGGACTTGGCCACTAAGAACGACAATGGGAATGGAGTCCATATAGGCTGATGCAATGCCGGTCACGGTGTTGGTCACTCCGGGGCCCGAGGTCACCAGGCAGACCCCCACACGGCCGGCGGCTCTTGCATAACCGTCGGCTGCATGAACGGCGCCTTGTTCATGGCGAACCAGCACATGACGGATATCCGTTTCTGCCAAGGCATCATAGATATCAATGACGGCTCCGCCGGGATATCCGAAAATAGTCGCAACTTCCTCTTCCTTCAGTACTTCCATCAGTATTTGTGCGCCGGTGAGTTTCATCATGCTTGTCCCTTCAAAAAAAAACCGTTATCGGCGTTTAGAGCTGATAACGGATTTTCTTTTTTTCCTGATCGGTGACTTTATGCCATTATCAACCCTTTGTCTCGCCGAGGATAATTAGACCCTCGACGAGAATAATAAGACCAATAAGGTTATTAATGGCAAGTATGTTTATCATAATCACAAATAAGAATTGAATTTTTTTAACTGGTAACAACAAAAAGAAAGGTTGTCAAGCTTTTTCTTCAAACCCGCATCCCTCTTCCAGGCAGGTGATGAAGGTTCCTTTTTTTTTGGTGGTTTTTTCAACCAGAAATTTGGCACCGCATACCGGGCATTCTCGATCGAGGGGTTTATCCCAAGTCGCAAAGGTACAGTCCGGAAAACGATTGCAGCCGTAAAAAATTTTACCGCGCTTGGATGTTCGCTCGACAATATCTCCGGTGCAATCTTTTTGCGGGCAGTCAAAACCGATTTTTTTGCCGTTGCCGTTGGAATTCAAAGATTGGGTATTTTTGCACTTAGGATACCCGCTGCAGGCCAGAAAACCACCATAGCGACCTTTTTTAATGACCATCGGTTGGCCGCATTTATCACATACCTTGTCAGTGGCTTCTTCTTCGGATTGTTCCTCGGGTTGAATGATGCCCTTCTCATCCCGAATATAGTCATTGGAGTAAGTGCAGTCCGGATATCCGGTGCAAGCAAGAAAGTGACCGTTTTTTCCGACTTTGATGCGAACCGGTTTGCCGCACTTAGGGCACTTCAAATCGGTGGGTATGCCAACGCCCTTTACGCTAAGCATCTCCTCGGATGCCGTGTCCAGATCCTTGCTAAATGGCTGGTAGAATCCATTCAAGACATGCAGGAAATCAAGTTTTTGCGATTCAACCTGATCCAGATTTTCTTCCATTTTGGCGGTAAACTCAACATCAAAAATGTCAGGGAAGTTTTGCACGAGAAGATCATTGACAATGAAACCGAGCTCATTCGGTTTGAAATATCCCTTGACCAGGTCTACATATCCTTTGCCCCGGATGGTCGACAAGATGGTTGCATAGGTGCTGGGGCGGCCGATGCCGTTTTCTTCGAGTTCTTTTACCAGGGATGCCTCGGAAAATCGCGGCGGCGGCATGGTGAAATGTTGTTTGGGCGCCAGTTTGTCGAGTTTCAGGACCGCCCCCTTGGTTAGGTCCGGCAGTTTCGGTTTTTTCTGTTCGGACTTATTCGCGATCTCTTCATCCACTGACATGTAAAGCGCCATAAATCCGGGAAATTTTATCGAAGAACCACTGGAGGTGAACAGGTAGACGCCGGCTCTAATTGATACGGAAATCTGGTTTATCAGAGCCTGGGTCATTTGGGAAGCCATGAATCGTTGCCAAATGAGCTGATACAAGGCCAGTTGGTCCGGTGTGAGATAGGATTTAATTTTTTCCGGCGTATTGAAAACCGACGTCGGTCGGATCGCCTCATGGGCATCCTGGACTTTTTTCTTATTTTTAAAAAATCGAGGTTTTTGCAGGGCATATTCTTTCCCGAAACGCTCCAAGATAAGCTGTTGGGCTTCTGTGGCAGCCTCCGCCGAAATTCTAGTGGAATCGGTGCGCATATAGGTGATCAGGCCTTCCGGCTCACCGGGGCCCAGGTCAATTCCCTCGTAGAGCTGTTGGGCGATCATCATGGTTTTGCGGGCACTGAATCTAAGTTTTCTGATGGCTTCCTGTTGCAGCTTGCTGGTGATAAAAGGCGGCAAGGGATTTTTCTTGGTCGTCCGTTTATGTATATCCTCGACGATAAATTTTTCACCCTCGAGTTCCTTTAATATTTGATCGGCTGCCTTTTTGTCGGGAATTTTTATTTTTTTCCGGTCTTTTTTTACGAGCTTGGCGACAAAGGTTGGCGGCGTATTGCTTTCCAGGTGTGCGCTGATCGACCAATATTCCTCTGATACAAACGCCTGGATGGCACGCTCTCTTTCACAGATAATTCTTACGGCCACCGACTGAACGCGTCCGGCGCTCAATCCCCCTTTCACTTTTCGCCACAGTAGTGGAGACACCTGGTAGCCGACCAGTCGGTCGAGTATTCTGCGGGCCTGCTGGGCTTCATACTTGCTGCGATCGAGGACCTCCGGGGACATCATGGCTTTGCGAACGGAATCTTTGGTTAATTCGTGGAAAAGGACCCGGTAAAAATTTCGCCCCTTCTTTTTCAATACATCGGCGGTATGCCAGGCGATGGCTTCCCCCTCGCGGTCGGGGTCCGGAGCCAGATATACATCATGGGTGTCTCCGGCAGCCTGTTTTAAGCTCTTTACGATTTTTTGTTTGCCCGGGATATATTGGTACTTGGGTTTAAAACCGTCTTCGACGTCGATACCCATCTCCTTGCTAGGGAGATCCTTGATGTGTCCCACAGTGGCGGCAACTTTATAGTCCGATCCGAGATACTTCTTTATCGTCCTGACTTTGGTGGGAGATTCCACGACAACTAAAGGTTTACTCACAGTGATTCCTCGCCTATCTTACGATTATAAAATTATAAGGCTATTAGGACCTTGTATCAGATGTTCTACGTTCTTATATCAACAAAACAAATACCAAACACAATTAAATCATAAAAAAGGAAACCAACCCGTTGATCCCGTCTTTACTAAGAAGTCAATATATGCATCCAAGTTGATTTGTCGATAGCTTGGCAGCTTTGGCCGAACAAGCGGCAATCAATGGCTAACGTTTGCCCGACTGATCTGATAATATAAAAAATTTTCCCGGTAATTGTTGAATGGTGCCGTTAAGTTCCAGTTTTAACAATATACCTGAAAGCTTTCCCGGTTCCATGGAAATTTTTCTGATTAGATTGTCAATGTGGATGGGATAGGGTTCCAGCGCATGATAAACTCGGGACTCGTCAGCACTCAGAGAGGACGGGTATTCATGCGCGTCAGTCGGGGAGGGGATTGTCGGACGCGCCAGGTTTGCAAAATATGGTGTCAGCTCATCAACAATATCCTGGGCATGCTCTACCAGTTTGGCCCCTTGCTTTATGAGTGTATGGGTGCCGGTGCTTTTGAATGACTGAACACTGCCCGGTACCGCAAACACTTCCCGATTTTGTTCCGCCGCCAGCCGCGCAGTAATCAAAGAACCGCTTTTTTTGGTGGCTTCCACGACGACAGTCCCCAAAGACATTCCACTGATAATTCGGTTTCGCAGCGGGAAATTATGGCCTTCGGGTTCTGTCAACAAATTAAATTCCGACACAACCGCCCCATTTTCAGAAATCCGATGAAAGAGTTTTTTGTTTTCCGCCGGATAAATGCGTTCGAGGCCGCTGCCCAGCACGGCGATGGTTTCCCCTCCACCTGCCATAGCGCCTTCGTGTGCGGCGGTATCAATGCCGCGCGCCATACCGCTGACAATGGTGATGCCGAGGGAGGCCAACCCAGCGCACAAGTTTTTGGTCGTCGTCAATCCATATTCGGTGGCATTTCTAGAGCCGACCACGGCAATTTGCAAGGCAGAGTCGTTCAGTTGCCCGGAAACATATAAAAAAGGCGGTGGGTCCGGGATTTCGCGTAAAAGTCGTGGATAATCCGGATCTGCATGGGTCGTGATCCGATAATTCTTGCGGGCCAAAAGATCCAGCTCAGCGGTTACCTTCCTGGGCATTTTGTGGTTTTTAAGGGCGGCAACATGGCGCTTGGTGACACCCTCCACCTGGAGAAGTTTTTCAGCCGGTGCCTGAAAAATATTTTGGGGTGTTTCAAAAAGATCCAACAAGCGTTTGGCAAGGAGATTTCCGACCCCCGGCACACTTTTAAGAAAAAACCATGGCCGAATACTATCCATGCTTTTTTTTCCGCTGCCGCTCCTGCCAGGTCAACAGAATCGGGCTGGCAACAAAGATGGACGAATAGGTGCCCACCAAGACCCCTATGATCAGGGCAAAAGCGAAATCATGGATAATTCCGCCGCCTAGGATAAAAAGGGTGACGACCACAAACAGGGTGGTAATCGAGGTTAATATCGTACGGCTGAGGGTTTCATTGATACTGCGGTTTAAGATAATTTCCAATGGCTTCTTGTGGTATTTTCTCAAATTCTCGCGAATACGGTCGTAAACAATGATGGTGTCATTCAATGAGTAACCGATGATGGTCAGCAGTGCCGCGATAATCGCCAGTGTAAACTCTTTGTCGAGAATTGAAAAAATACCCACCGTGATGGTGACATCATGTATCAGAGCGACGATGGCCCCCATGGCATATTTAAGTTCTAAAAACCAGAACAGCACCAGCGAGACGATCAATGCCGCTGCAATCAAGAAAGGGATGCTGACACTAAACAGCGTGAAGATATATACGGCGCCGATTAATGCCACCGCCATCACGCCGCTGATCATCCACTTTAACTCAAAACGTCCCGAAATATAAATGGTGATGAACAAGAGGGCATAAAACATGGCAAATAAAGCTTTTTCCCGCAAGTCTTGTCCGACCTGGGCGCCGACCATCTCCATGCGCCTGATTTCCACATCACCACCGGTAGACGATGCCAGGGCCTTTTTGACATCCAGTGAAAACCCCTCGGTCGCCATGACGGAACTGTCGGTGCGGATTAGATACTCATTTGACTCCTGTTCCCCGAAGGACTGGACCGATGACTTGCCGAGGCCAATGGACTGGAGGCCGGATTTAATATCATCTATTTTAATCGGTGCCAGAAACCTAACCTGGATGAGGGTGCCGCCGGCGAAATCGATTCCCTGCCTGGGGCCACCGTGCCCTATCAGAGAAATGATACTGACCAAAATCATCGCAACCGATACGTAAAAGGCTATCTTTCTTTTGCCGATAAAATTTATATTAATATCCGACTTGATAAACTGCATTGATCTTCCCTTTAAATTTTACTTTCTATTTCTGCTTTACCGAATTTATCTTTGCTTCAACCCCCTATTAAACTAAGACTGATATAGCGGAAAAAAGGAATGCCTAAAGTGATCTAATTGAAATCTGAATAAAATACTCTGCTATGATAGTGTGAAAAAGCATAGCTATATGCTCAGCGTTTGCGTTTTTTTGTTCATCAAAACATACTCAAAGATCAGGCGTGATACAATCAGGGCGGTAAACATACTGGCGACAACTCCCAAACTCAAGGCGACGGCAAATCCCTTTATAGGTCCGGTGCCGAATTGGAAAAGTACCACCGCTGCTATCAAGGTGGTGACGTTGGCGTCCAAAATCGTCAAGCTCGCCCGATCATAGCCGGCATTGACCGCCGCTCGAGGGGTTCTGCCCAGTGTCAGTTCTTCTCTGACCCGTTCAAAAATAATGACATTGGCATCCACTGCCATGCCGATGGTAAGTATAATGGCGGCAATTCCGGGCAGGGTGAGGGTGGCGCCAAAACCGCTGAGTCCTGCAGCAATCAGCAGTATATTTAAAAACAGTGCGATATCGGCGATGATACCCGCCATTTTATAGTAAATGACCATGAACACGACCACCAGTATCCCGCCGATTATCATGGATATCAAACCCTTTCGGATGGAATCGGCTCCCAAAGAAGGACCCACGGTCCGTTCCTCAAGGATATTGACCGGAGCCGGCAGAGCGCCGGCTCGCAGCACAATCGCCAAATCGCGGGCTTCCTCGGTGGTAAATCGACCGGTAATGCGGGCCTGACCGCCGGCAATCCTTTCCTGGATCACCGGGGCGGAATAAACATTATTATCCAGTACGATGGCCAGACGATTATTGACGTTATCACCGGTGATTCTTTCGAATATCCGCGCCCCTTTTTTATCAAAATTAATGGAAACGTAGGGTTCATTGAACTGGGAGTCTATCTGAACCCGCGCATCCGTGAGGGAGGCGCCGGTTAACAGGGCTCGTTTTCGGAGAAGAAACGGGGTCTTGGTGGTTCGCCGGGTTTGCGGGTCCTCTTCGATTTGATACAGTAGCTCCCTTCCCGGCGGAACCGTGCCTTTGACGGCCGCATCCACGGATCCGGTATCATCCACCAGTTTGAACTCCAGAAGGGCGGTTTTACCGATCAAATCTTTGGCTCTTTGGGTGTCACTGATGCCGGGCAGCTGGATCAAGATTCGTTGTTCACCTTGGCGGCGGATATCCGGCTCGGCCACGCCGAATTGATCGATGCGGTTGCGAATCGTTTCAAGGGCCTGATCCACGGCCAGTTTTTTTATCTGTTCGCGATCCTGATCCGGTATGTCCATTACGGTTGCAAATTTTCCATCGGTCTCTGTTTTGGAAAGCTCTCGTAGATCCCTGAATTCATCGTCAAGAAGGGCCTTGAGTTTTTCAATGCTTTCTTCCTTATTGACCTCTATGGATATCCGGGATGCCTCTATTCGATTCACGGAAACATGCCGGATGCGCTCTTTTTTTAGCTGCTCACGAATTTCTTGGGAAATACGTTCGGTAGTGCTTTCTACAGCTTTTTCGGTATCTACCTCCAGAACCAGATGCATACCACCCTGGAGGTCGAGGCCGAGATTAATCTGTTTGTGAGGCCAAAGGGCAGGTTTAAAGCTCGGAAGGATATAAATGATTGCCGTGATGAGCACAGCAAAAACCAACACCAGTCGCCAAGAAATATTTTTCAATGATCTTTTCCCTTTTACACTTATTTGCCGTTCACTTAAAAAAAAACTTGAACTCTGAACCTGGGTAAGGTTTGCGCGATATCATCATACGAAAGCCCCAGATAATTTGTTAAAAGGACCATCCGCTAAATTGCTCATACGAGAAAAGGATTCCGATGCTCGACACCGAATCGAAACACCTACCGTTAACAGTTCAGCAGCTCCGCTGTTTAACAAAATTGTATGGGGCTGACAAATTTCGATACTTGCTGTTATTTTTTTGCCGGTTGGCTCGGAGCAGCCGCTTGAGCCAGAGCCGATACATTACCACGGGCGACTTTTACACGAACCTTGTCGGCTATTTCCACTGTTAAGGTCACCTCATCCATTCCCGTAATACGACCGTGGATACCGCCGCTCGTAATGATACGATCGCCTTTCTTTAAATTGGCGACCATTTGGCGGTGTTCTTTGGTCTTTTTTTGCTGGGGGCGGATCAGCAAAAAATAGAAAATAACAAACATCAGTATCAACGGGATAAACCCGGAAAAACCTGCGGCGCCTTCTCCACCTCCGCCGCCAGGACCCATGGCATAGGCTATGTCAAACAAAATTAATCCTCCTTCATTAGCCGTTTTAAAAGCCTAAATAGTTAATAAACAAAACGGGTCTTAGACCAGCTTTTAAATTTATATTAGTCTATTTGTCTGTCAGTGACAATGTATTTAAAGAAAATTTTTAAAATGGCGCTGATATACTGTAAAAGAACAATTTCGTCAAATATTTATTGAAATTTTTTATCCTCCACAAACAATCTCGCTTTCTCCCGGCATCATGGAACGATCGCCTTCGATTTCAACACTGAGACCACGTCGTTCCTCAATGTCAACAATCTCCCGTCGTTTTTTATTGAGAAGGTAATCTGCCACCTCTAAAGGTACTATTCCCTTTACCCGATTGGCTTTTTCCTTCAACGTTTCCAGGCTTAGTTTTCGCAAGAAGCCGATGCCCAATGTTTCCGGAGACGGCACCAGACCTTTGCCCTGACAATATCGACATGGCAAATGGCTTCCGAATTCAATCGACGGACGGATTCGCTGTCGTGACATCTCCAGTAGCCCGAACCGTGAAATTTTGCCGACTTTCGACCGGGCTTTGTCTTCCTTGATATGTTTTCGTAAAGTACGCTCTACTTCCGCCCGGTGCTTCGGGTCCTTCATATCAATGAAATCAATTACAATTAGGCCTCCCAAGTCCCTTAGCCGCAACTGCCGTGCAATTTCTTCGGCGGCTTCCAGGTCGGTTTGAAATGCCGTCTGTTCAATATTTTTTTCATGGGTCGATTTACCGGAATTTACATCTATCGAAACGAGGGCTTCCGTTTGTTCAATGACCAATGTCCCGCCTGATTTCAAGCTAACCCGGCTTTCAAATATGGAGGCAATCTGATCTTCGAGCTGAAACTTAGAAAAAATCGGTTTGGCACCTTTATAGTGCTTTACGACCTTGTCGTGACCACGGGAAAACAGTTTAATAAAGTCCTTAACTTCTTTGTAAAGGGAGGCGTCGTCGATGAGGATTTCGGCCACCTCCGGCGAAAACGAATCTCTGACCGAGCGTATGACGAGGTGCCGGTCTTTGTAGAGCAGGGCAGGGGCCTTATTTTTCATGACACTGCCCTTGATTTTTTTCCATAGCCGGAATAGATAGTTTAAATCTTTTGAGAGCGCTGTTTTGCTGATGTTTGCGGCGGCTGTGCGGACAATGACACCGAAATCTTCCGGCAGCTTCAGCTTGCCGACGATGTCTCTTAAACGTTGGCGCTCCTCTTCATTATCAATTTTACGAGAAATACCGATCGTCTCATTACCCGGTCTGAGAACCATATATCTTCCCGGCAAAGAAATATGGGTGGTCAACATGGCACCTTTCTTCATAAAAGGGTCTTTGATCACCTGCACCATCAACTCCTGCCCCCGCTTAACAAGCTTGTTAATGGCATGTTCTCCGGAAGAGGTATCCAGAAAATAATCGCTGTGAATTTCGTTCCTTTGCAGGAAACCGTGTCTTTCCGCACCGTAATCGACAAACACTGCCTGCAGGCTAGGCTCAATGCGAGAAATGATTCCTTTATAAATGTTGCCGTGGGTGATTTCTTTCAAACTGCTTTCAACATGAAACTGCTCAAGTTTATTTTCTTTGACTGTTGCGACCCTGCATTCTTCAGGATCGACTGCATTAATTAAAATCTTAATACTCATAAATTTTTATCCTTGCACCTGAAAGATAAATAATAATATTAATCAGTGGCTGAAAGAACTAATCCGTCCGATAGGGACGGGTGTTAATTTCTTTTTTGCCCTATTTGTTTTAATATTAAATTGTTAGATACAAGTCAATTGATTTCTAGCTGATGAAACCTTCCAAGGGGTTATGAAAAAAGCAATCGGTAAAAGTTTGCTCGTTGCAAATTCAGGGCTCCTGGCCTCAATTGGAATAACTTCCCGGGAGGCTCCTGATATCTAAAGAACCTAAAAATTTTGTAGTGAATATAAGCATGAATTCAAGATGCAACAGAGTTTATCGAAATAAATTGAACGATAATTTAGAAAAAGGCAATATCGATGCCTTTTATTCTGGTTTTTCAACCAAAATAAAAAATTAAATTTAGAACGATTCGCCCAAATTCAGTTTTATTGACACGATTTCTGAGATTCTTATTGCCTCCGATTGTACGACACATCAGTAGTTCTGAATTTAGATGAGTTGACGGAATAAGCGGTTGTTTGTATTATATGGGGCAATCCCTGCAATACCAAGCAGCGCTTGGAGGTTAACAACAGTTGAACAGAGGAAATGAAACGTAATGGATGAGAGATACGATCCAGCGGCAATTGAGTCCAAATGGCAAAAACAATGGGATGCATGGCGTTTATTTAAGGTAACAGAAAATCCATCTTTACCGAAATATTACCTGCTCGAAATGTTTCCCTATCCATCCGGCAATATCCACATGGGACATGTACGCAACTATTCCATCGGCGATGTGGTCGCCCGATATAAACGCATGCGAGGCTTCAATGTCCTCCATCCGATGGGATGGGATGCATTTGGTATGCCGGCTGAAAATGCTGCCATTGCCAATAAGACCCATCCTGCCAAATGGACGTATGCCAATATCGATGCCATGCGCAGCCAACTAAAACGTCTGGGTTTCAGCTATGACTGGGAAAGAGAACTTGCCACCTGTCAACCGGAATATTATCGCTGGGAACAGTGGCTGTTTTTAAAAATGTTTGAAAAAGGCATGGCCTATCGCAGAGAGTCCTTTGTGAATTGGTGCGAGGACTGTCAGACGGTGCTAGCCAATGAACAGGTTGAAGCGGGTCTATGCTGGCGTTGCGGTCTGCAGGTTCGCCAGAAACAATTGTGGCAGTGGTTTTTCAAAATTACCGATTTTGCCCAGGATCTGCTACTGTATTGTGACAAACTGCCGGGATGGCCGGAAAAAGTCATCACCATGCAGAAAAATTGGATCGGCAAAAGCATAGGCGCACGAATCGATTTTGCCGTCGAAAACCGGGATGAAGTCATATCCGTGTTTACCACCCGGCAGGACACCGTATTCGGGGCGACGTTTATGTGTCTAGCGCCGGAGCATCCCCTGGTGTTCAAACTTTCAAGAGATACTCCCCATGAGAGTGACGTACGACAGTTTGTCGAGCGCATTGCGCTGCAGGACCGATCCGCACGTAGCATCGAAAACTATGAAAAAGAGGGGGTTTTCACCGGTGCCTATTGTCTAAATCCCATGAATGGTAACAGGATACCGGTATATACCGCCAATTTTGCCTTGATGGAGTATGGTACCGGGGCAGTCATGTCTGTCCCTGCCCATGATCAGCGGGATTTTGATTTTGCCAAAAAATATGGTTTGGAGATTATCGCAGTTGTAAAACCCGAAGATACGGATCTTGACGGGCAGACCATGACGGAGGCCTATGTGGGCAGCGGCGTCATGATTAATTCTCATCAGTTTAACAATATGGATAGTCGAGAAGCTCTCGAAAAAATTGCCGATCACCTGGAACAGAATCATCTCGGAAAACGGTCGGTCAGTTTTAGATTGAGAGATTGGGGAATCTCCCGGCAGCGATATTGGGGCGCACCCATTCCCATGATCCATTGCGATGGATGCGGCATCGTACCGGTGCCGGAGTCGGACCTGCCTGTGGTTCTGCCGGAGCAGGTAGATATGCTGGAAGGAGGCAAATCCCCGCTGCCGGATCTGGATGACTTCATCCGGGTATCCTGTCCGCACTGCGGTCGTTCGGATGCTAGACGCGAAACGGACACCATGGACACCTTTGTGGAGTCTTCCTGGTACTTTGAGAGATATTGCAGCCCCCGATGCGACTCCCATATTTTTGATGCCGATGCGGTCGACTATTGGATGCCCGTTGATCAGTATATTGGCGGTGTTGAACATGCGATTCTGCATTTACTCTACTCGAGATATTACACCCGTGTTTTGAATGATCAAGGCCTGGTTAAATTTAAAGAACCGTTTACCAATCTATTGACCCAGGGCATGGTCTGTAAAGAGACTACGTCGTGCCCGCAGCATGGATTTCTACTGCCCGATGAGGTAGGCACCCGCAATTCCGAGCGTGTATGTAAAATGTGCGACAAACCGGTTACCGTCGGCCGGGTTGAGAAGATGTCCAAATCCAAAAAGAACGTCATCGATCCGAATATATTGCTTAACAAATACGGCGCCGACACGACACGATTTTTCTGCCTCTTTGCCGCGCCGCCAGAGCGGGATTTGGAATGGAGCGAGCAGGGGGTAGAAGGCGGTTTTCGTTTTTTAAATCGTGTTTGGCGACTGGCGGCGGCGGTGATGGATCGGCTAGAAGACGTTCAGCCGTTCGATGGGGATCCCGACAATCTGGCGGATGCATTGCAGGGATTGTATCGTAAAACCCATCAGACGATTCAAAGGGTAACCCGGGACATCGAAAACCGCTTCCATTTTAATACCGCCATCAGTGCCGTCATGGAACTGTTTAATACCATGAGCGCCCTTGACATGCAAAAAAAAGATGACGACCAACTCTCGGTGATGCGGTTTGCCATGGAATCATTAACGCTTCTTCTATCGCCGATTGTTCCGCATTTTGCTGAAGAACTTTATGAAGCACTCGGTCATCGTTCCAGTGTGCTATTAGCGCCATGGCCACAATATCGGGAAGATGCCATCGTTGAAGATGAGGTGCTGATTGTCGTCCAGGTGAACGGTAAATTGCGCAGCCGGTTCCAGGTTGCAACGGATACGAATGAAGAAACCGTCAAAGAACGCGCAATGACGGATGAACGAATTTTGAAATTCATTAGCGGCAAGACGATTAGAAAGGTGATTGTGGTCAAAAATAAGTTGGTGAACATCGTGGTGTAACGTCTTTTTTCAGCAATGGATTACGAGGAAATTAGTTGAATAAAATCAAAATAATGGCACCTTTCTTTTTATGTGTACTAATGACGTACGCTTGCGGATATCGGTTTTCCGGCTCCGGAGAACTTCCCGATAACACAGAAAAAATTTTTATTGAGGTTTTTAAAAACCGTACGTCGAAAGCCGGCATTGAGAGAGTTGTCACGAATCAACTTATTTTCGAGTTTACCCGGCAAAGAGAGAGAATCCTGGCAAACGAGGCCACCAATGCAGATGCAACGTTAAAGGGCGTCATCAAGAAGATCCGTACCAAGACCATCTCCCGGGTGGGCACGGGGGTAGCCAGAGAACGGGAAGTTATTATGACACTCGACGTGAGATTGATCAATCAGAATGGTGATGTCATCTGGACTGCGAAAGGACTCTCAGATCGCCAGGCATACGATGTTTCAGACTCGAAGCTTGAAAACGACCGTAACGAGAGCCTTGCCATCGCAAGATTATCAGAACGAATATCGGAAAGGATTTTCAGTCGGTTAACCGACGATTTTTGACAGCCTATCTCTGGATACAGACACTTATCGAGTTTTCTTATAGCATCTTGTTAGGAAGTACAACCCATACGTAAACCATGTGAAAACAGTGACCACCGGTAGAACTTGGGGGTATGAGAATGACCCCTGGAAGCGGTCGGGGCCACCTTGTATGGTGCCCGCTGATTAGGTTTTGGCGGAATTGACCAGTTTTGCGAGGCGAGAAATTTTTCGGGCAGCGGTCCTTTTGTGAATGACACCCTTTTTTGAAGCCTTATCAAAAAGTGATTGGGCAGCAGTCAGTTTTGCCATGACATCCCCGTTTGATGATTCTTCAACCGAAGCACGCACATCTTTAACGATACTTTTTGCTCTCGTTTTTACTGCTTTATTGCGCAAACGACTCGATTCGTTTTGCCGAGCACGTTTTAATGCCGATTTGTGATTTGCCAACGGTAAACACTCCTTTTCTGAAGAATTATAAATGTGTACTCATATGAATTTAAAATGAATATGTCAAGAATTTTTACAAATTTAGCCAGAAAATTCATTATTAGTGAATTGGGGCATGGCCTTATTTCGGCAAATTAATCTCTCACAGAGTACTCAGAGAAAAAAACACCGTGAACTCTGAGGGCTCAGCGAGAGGAAAGGTCTATAACTGATAAAAAAACCTAATGACTGAATTTAGAACCCATCCCTCAAATTCCATGTCGGAGAATGCCCGGGTCGTAAAAGCTGCCAGTGTCATCGGGGCTGCAACGCTGGCAAGCCGCACCCTCGGTTTTATTCGTGATGCGGTGATTGCATGGTTTTTTGGGGCCGGATTCAGCTCCGATGCATTTATAGCAGCCTTTAGAATACCGAACCTGTTGAGACGCCTTTTTGCAGAAGGTTCGTTGAGTTCCGCCTTTATCCCAGTTTTTATGGAATATACCGTTAATCAGAGTCAGGCTGAGGCCTTTCATCTGGCACGCTCAGCTTTCAGATTACTGGGTATCGTATTGATTGTTACTGTCGTTTGCGGCGTGATGTTGTCTCCGTGGATCGTGCGGTTGATTGCACCGGGATTTTCGGCAGACAAGCTTGCACTGACCATAGCCCTGACCCGGTTAATGCTTCCGTATATTTTCTTTATCGGATTGGTTGCCCTCTGCATGGGTGTCCTTAATGTCCTTGGCCATTTTGCAGCACCGGCATTCGCACCGGTATTATTGAATCTAGCCATCATCGGATCCGCAATTTTTATTTCTCCGTCTCTGCCACAACCGGTGATGGGGCTCGCTGTCGGCGTCCTGATTGGAGGTATCCTCCAACTGGCGCTTCAATTACCGGTTCTGATAAAAAAGAGGTTTTATTTTTGGCAAGCGTCAAGATGGCTCCACCCCGGTTTGAAACGGGTGGGCAGATTGATCCCACCCGTCATTATCGGGGGTGCCGTATATCAAATCAATATTCTGGTGGGGACCTTGCTGGCATCACTACTGGAGCAGGGCAGCGTAACCTATCTATATTTTGCCGATCGTCTGGTACAGTTTCCCCTTGGGATATTTGCCATCGCAACAGCCACCGCCGTTCTGCCCAGTCTATCCCGTCAAGCTGCAGCCGGAGATTTTGACAAGCTCAAAGACACATTCAATCACACGCTAAAGCTGGTCTTTTTTATTACGATTCCCGCATCGGTCGGTCTTATCGTCCTTCGAGAACCCATCGTCGCATTGTTATTTAAACGGGGAGAATTTGATGTCCGGGCAACTCTGTTGACGGCCCAGGCACTTTTGTATTATTCTATGGGTCTATGGGCATTTTCTGCTGTCAGGATCGTTGCGGCCACCTTTTTTGCTCTCCAGGATACCAAAACCCCGGCCATAATGGCAGGAATATCGATAATTGCCAATATTTTCCTTGGGGTTATGCTGATGAAGCCGCTATCTCACGGTGGGCTTGCCTTGGCCACGTCACTTGCCTCGATGCTGAATTTGGGGCTTTTGCTGGGTGTTTTGAGAGCCAGGCTGGGTAAACTGCAATGGAAAGGCATTGCACTGTCCGTCTGTCGATCGCTA
>JASFFJ010000052.1:0-19154 GCA_050124355.1 Desulfobacterales bacterium
AATCACAACCCAAACTCTCATAAGGCTCATCTACGGTAAAACCCGGCGGATCGGTTGCAATTTCAAATAGGACGCCCCCCGGCTCATGTAAGTAGATGGCTTTGAAATAGTTGCGGTCTCGAATCGGCGTCACTGAATAGCCATTATCCCTTAAAAATTTTTGCCAGTGTATCTGCTCGTCATCAGTCGGTGTTCGAAAGGCGATATGATGCACCGTTCCGCCACCCTTATGCCCTGCTTTCGCCTGTGAATCAACAACCACATCATAAAAATGTCCGAAAGCGTCATCATTTTTCATTTTGAAACGATGACGATTGCCTTCTGTATCGTGAAGGATCATGCCCATTAGATTCACCAATAAGGATTGGGTGTTTTCTAATGATCTCAACAATGCCGTCGCCGAATGCAATCCCACAATGCGATTGGCTGCTGATTCTGACTGACCGTTCTGTTTTATGGCAGAATGAACCGACGGGGATTCAATCAATTCCAGAGAAAGACCATGAGGGTCCTCAAGTTGGATTAAGGACTCACCGAACCTTTCGCCCCTTCTGGTTTGAACACCATGCTGGTTGAGTCGCTCAAGCCAGTGGTCAACCGAACCCATCGGGATTGAGAATGCGATAGCTGTTACCATACCGGCACCAGCTTTACCTTGCGGCAAGTTTTCCCATGGGAAAAAGGTGATAATCGTGCCCGGAGCGCCGTCCGAATCTCCGTAATAGAGGTGATGCGTATAAGGATCATCAAAATTAACCGTCTTTTTCACCAATCGCAGACCCAAAACGCTCTCATAAAAGACCAAATTCTCAGAGGCTGATGAAGCAATGGCGGTTATATGATGAATTCCACTAATTCTCGGGTGTTTTTTCATTTCAATTTTCCTGATTTATTTTTTTTTGCTCGTCGGTTTCAAAATCATCAGTATCTCTAACATAGCTTAAGGTAAACTTTAACAGCACTATCCTACGCTTAAAATGCCCACATTCCTTCAATGATCAACCACAAACGATTGAGGGCTTAACAACAGGCAAAAACTATAATTTTATTTGGAATATCTGATACAACATCGTGTATCAGATGGCGACACTTTCTTTAGGTAAGGGTTAAGGCTACGGCTCTCTTTTTAAATCCTTTAGGACGTTGCTTACATTCTCAATCTTTTCCAAATTTTCAACACATTCAATGATGTTATTTGCCTGATTCACAGAACATACTGTACTCACCATATTTAGAAACTTGTCTTGGATAGCTTCCCAAGACAACGGATTTTCGGGATCTCCTTTGGGGTATTCTATGCGAGACGTAAACGCTTTACCGTCAGTCGTTTCTACTATAGCTTCAGCCGGCCATTTGGATGGATATAAGGCATCTAGAGATTCATCCTTGTAGCAATCGACCCGGGCCATTAAGTCCAACAACTCCATTGAGTGAATGTTTTGCATGGTATACTGGTCAATTCCGGCATTTCCAAACAGGATAGCCACGGCTGCGCCGAACGGCATGCTGAACTGGGCGTCCACGATGGTTTGCGGCTGTCTCTTTTTTTGGATGGGATCGGCCACCAGGGAAAAACCGGCACTCAACACACCGACGCGGATTCGTTTGATATCCGTTGGTTTTAGTTGATGGGATTGCAGGATCTGCAATATACAATCGATCGGTCCCTGTTTGTACCGACAGCAGGCATAAGGCTTGATGCTGGTTTTCATGATCTTGTAGGGATTTTCCCAGTCGGCAAACAATCTTTCGGGATGGGGGTCATCAGAGTAGCCATTTAAAAAGCCGAACTTGCCTTCTATGATCGTCTGAGGCCCGGTAAATCCTTCTCTGGCCAACAGTGCTGCTGTGAGACCGCTTTTGGAAGCCCAGCCTGCGTGAAAACGTTTGGTATAGACCCCATCAGTCAAATACTCCATTGACCCCGCAGCCTGACTGCCGGCGATACCAAGAGCGTTCACCGTCTGCTTCTCGTCCAATCCGAATATGCATGCTGCGGTCATAGCCGATCCAAATGTGCCACAGGTCGCCGTGGGATGAAACCCGCGTGCATAATGCCGTGCCGGATCAACAGCCACACCAAGCCGAATGACCAGCTCATAACCCGATACGATGGCTTCGATAAATTTTTTCCCGCTGCACCGACCAGATAGATTCACAGCACTTAAAGCGGTCGTCATAATGGTCACCGCAGGGTGTAAAGAAGCCTCGTTTACAACGTCGTCGCATTCAATTGAGTGTGCCGCGATGCCATTGGCCAAGGCTGCATTTAAACAGTCGGTAAGGACATCGGTACCGATGATCCTCATATCGGCAGCCGTCGAACGAAATCGGCCCGCCATGGACTGTACGCATTTTGCCGACGCTGTTTGCGAGCCCCGAATGGTAATCCCAAGATAGTCTAAAAAAAGATGTTTGGCGGTATCGATGACATCTATCGGTAACTTTTCAAATGTGATGTTACGACATCGCCTGGTCAATTCTATGGTCTCGTCCATTCAGTTGTTCTCCTCACAATCTTGACCTTAAATTCAGAACCACTGATAATTTTTCTACAATTTTTGTAGGTCCCATTAATATCAATGTCTCCCCAGAAGCTTATCCGAATGAGGTCAGGAGCCTTGAAATTGCCGTTCTTTTTGATATGGATTTTTATCAGCGGCCACCAGCAGAGTGGTCCCGGCACCTTCCTTGGGCCATCCTCATACCCCCAACTCTGGCAGTGGCCGCTGATTTGTGAACGGCTCCTGACTTGGCCATGGCGATAAAATGGGCGACATCGATCTCTTTTGGGCATACCTTTGAGCAGGCATGGGAACTATGACACCGCAAAACACCCTCATCGCTATAGAGAACTTCCAGGCGTTCCTGTTTGCTTTTCTCACGGGGGTCCATCAATCGAACGATTGTTGACAGCATTGCGTTGGGGCCAAGAAATCGGCGATGGCTGCTGATGCATGCTGACGCACAGCAAAAGCAGTTGATGCAGCGCGTTGCTTCGACATATTGCTCGAGGAGTTCTGGTGCAATTTGATGGGGTTGCTTTTCGCCGGCAGTAATCGGTTCTATGATATAGGGCTTTATACGATCAAGATTTTCATAGGCCTTTTCGATGTCAATGGCCAGATCCCGAACCACGAGCACCACTTCGAGCGGGTCGATGGTAAAGGAGGTCGTTTTGAAATCCTGAACCGCATTTTCCACCAGCAGCTCACAAGCCAGCACCGGCAAACCGTTAATCCGAACCGAACAAGTTCCACACTGGCCATGTTCGCATGAGGAGTTCCATGCCAATGTGGGGTCCTGGGTATCATTTATCATTCGGAACAGATCCACAAAACGTTGCACACCGCCGGCTTCCAAGTGATAGGTCTGATATCCGGCACGCATATTTTCAGGATCAAACCGACGAATCTTCAAGGTAAGCTGATGTTTGGTTTGCTTTTTCATGGGCTCCGTATACAATGTGGATTAATAGTTTCGCTCTATCAGGCCGAATTTCTCATAGTCTGACTGTTTCGCATTGAATATACTCATGTCCACCGCCCTTTTTCCGAAAATCATCTTACCGGTATGGTCAGTCGAGACGAGTGTGTGATGGTTGTATGCATCACGCCGCTCAGGGTAATCATCCCGGTAGTGTGCGCCTCTTGACTCTTTTCTTCGCAAGGCCGCTTGCGCTATGATTTTCGCAAGGCTCAACAGATTGTCCAACTCCCATCGTAAAACCAGCTCTGGATTCATGGGCAAAGCCTTGCCGTTGATGGCGATGTTTGCCTTGCGTTCTTCAAGTTGTTCCAGCATCGTCAACGCATTCGAGATCCCTTTTTTGGTTCGGAAAACAGATACATTCTCGGTCATCGTACTGCGCATGGCAGATTTGAGTTTTCCTGAATTTTCCGACCCACGGGCCTTTAAGTAGCCTTCGAAACATCCCAATGCCTCCGCAGGCCCCGCGTCCAAGGTATCCGGACAACTGCCGTCCAACAGTGAAAGGATTTGGTTTGCGGCAAATTTTCCCATGGTAATCAGCTCGAGAATCGAATTCGTACCCAGACGGTTGAATCCGTGAAAACTGGCCGCCGCGCACTCTCCGACGGCGAACAGCCCGTTGACAGTGCGGTTATTGATGTCCTGCACCTCTCCGAATTCGTTGGTCGGAACGCCCCCCATATGATAATGGCAGCTTGGCCGCACCGGGCAAAGCTGCTGTTGAGGATCGATATTGACATACCGTTTGAAGAAGCTGGTCACCTCTGGAATCTGCGTTTGATGTACCTTTTCCGACAGGTGCCGCAAATCGATCCACACGTGTTCAACGGCGTGATCCTTGCTGAACGCTCCCCGCCCCTTTCTAATTTCGTTTTCCATAGCTCGGGCCACAAGGTCTCTGGGTGCGAGTTCCTTCATCTTGGGGGCATAGCGTTCCATAAACGGCTCCAACTGCTTGTTTCTCAGGATCCCGCCGACCGACCGCAATGTCTCGCTGGCCAGTATCCCCGGGCCGACGATGCCGGTCGGGTGAAACTGAACCGCCTCCGGGTCCATGATGGGCAAACCGGCCAGCAGGGCCAGCGATAGACCATCACCCGTGTTTTGCCTACAATTGGTGGTGATCTGAAATACCTGCCCGCTACCACCCGTAGCCAAAACCGTGGCCTTTGCAAAAACACGGACAAATTCACCCGATTTCATTAAAAAAAGAATGGCACCGACACAGGCCCCTTTATTAAACAGAAGTTCGACGGCGATACTTTGATTGATAAATGTGATGTTGCGCTTCAGGGTTTCACCCCAGGCCGTATCCATGATGCCCTTGCCGGTTCGATCTGATTCAAACACGGCACGATAAGCCGAGGCTTCGCCGAAATTAACCGTGTGGCCACCAAATGTCCGCTTGCTCAAGCGCCCTTCGCTATCCCTGCTAAAATGCATACCCCTGTTTTCCAGCCAAGTAATCTCTTCCCAGGCGACATCGCAAATCTTGCTCACCACGTTCTGATCGGCGGTGCAGTCGGATCCCTTCCACGTGTCAAACATATGATAAATGGGTTTGTCTATCGGATCCTCCGGGTCGACGGCCGCAAGCCCTCCTTGGGCGGTGGATGTGTGTGATTTTTGGGCGTGGCCCACCTTGGTAACCGCGATAACCTTGGACTGAGGTCTTTTTACGAGTATCTGGGCGGCACACCTCAGGCCGGCGCCCCCAGCGCCGATTATCAAGACATCACAGGATTGGGTTGCAGAAATTTTCAGCATGAGATCGTACTTTTACAATGTTTCATTTAAAATCGACAGAATTCCTTAATTCGTCATTCGTCCTTCGTCAATCATCATTCCAAATGTTCTATAAAAGGATGAGCGTTTTAATACCCAGCCATCCGAATATTACCGAAACCATGCCGATCAGCACCAACAAGGATTGAATCAACGTTATGGATGTCAGATAGTCCTTGGCAATGGACATCAATCCATAAGCACCATGATAAAGAGCCGATACGACCATAATAACATCAGCAACCTTAATCAGGATATCGCTTTGCAGGCGTTCAACAATGGTTCCTGCATCGTGACCGGCCATCGGATCGGCGTGCATCAACACCATATGGACAGGTAACATCAACAGTAAAATGCCGCCACTGATTCTTTGAAGCTTCCACGGCATTCCTATTTTTGAAGCACTTGTGCCAATGATGACGATGGCGGCCATCCCCAACCCGAACAACCAGGCAATCACCCATATGGAGGGGGTGATCGAAATATTGGCGACGTACATGACTAAAAGCAAAATTAAGGTATAGATAATCGTAATCCCGGCAACCCACTTCGCCATTAAATCATCCCGGCGGTTATCGAAAACTTCGTAAAGTATCAGCCTGCCGCCATTGATAGTGTGGAATATCAGCGGGAGGGCTATCAGCCATTCAAGGTAATACAATCCGAGCCGGTTAAGCCATTCTACTTTTAAGTCAAATTTATCCGGTTCGACCAAAAGGGATAAAGCGTAAATATGCGCCCACAAAAATAGCAGCAGACCAACACCGGCCAGTCGATGGAGCCATGCATAAAGATAGCCAATACCATAGACCCTTTTTATTTGAATCCTTTTCCATATCATATTCTTCGGAATAATCCTATTTGCATCTTACTTCTTCTTCGTGAGATAGCCGACAAATTTTTCAAACGCGATCTCAATGTGATCATGGACGAGCTTTTCTAATTTTTCGACATTGGCTTTACGATTGGCAAACAACTTGTAGATTTTTTCATGGATTAAGTACTGCTTTTCCAAATTCTCCTCATAATACTTATAGGAAAAGCGATACCACAGGCTGTGCAACCGGAGTCGGCTGAGGGTTTCGATAAGCACTTGGTTGCGGGATGCGTTGATGAATATCTCGTGAAAGATGGCGTGATGCCGCCAGTACGATTTCGTATCGCTAGTTTTTACATCCGCCTGCATTCTATCCAGGATATCCTTCATCTCATCCAGGTCTTCAGGACTGATGTTCGGGTGGGCCAATCCGGCAGCCAGCGCCTCTAACTTCGCGCGAACCGGAAAAATATCCTCGATGTCTTTGACAGTTACGCGCCTGACAAATGCGCCTTTTCTTGGAATGATCGTAACGAGACCTTTTTTTTCCAAGTCTCGGATGGCTTCACGCAACGGAGACCGGCTGATGCCGAACATCTCTTGAATTTCCATCTCCACCAGCTTTTGCCCGCCTTCGAGAACACCTTCCAGTATGGCTTCGCTTAGAATTTTGGAGACCTGTGAGGACAAAACATCGGCCTGAAATTCCATCGTCTTAATTTTGTCACCCAACACTTTCATGCCACATCAGTCCCTTTCTTTTATTCATACTCTTTTTTAATCAAAATGCAATTGGGGTTACAAACATCGATGCAAAGGTTGCAAAGTGTGCACTCATCTTCATTCTCACCATCAATCGCCGGCAATGACTTTCCTTTTGCAAATATGTTCACCGGGCACTTAGTTATGCAGCTCCCACATGCATCTAAACCCAGACAGGCACCCTCTTCTATCGAAACCGTTATAAACAATCCCATGGCCATTTCCTTTTAATTCTCTTTCCCATCACTTACTACTCAGGTAAACTGTTTTCCCACTCAATTATCTGCCTGGCACGTTCAAAGACGGGTGGATCAATGAATTTTCCGTCCAACTGAACCGCAGCTTTGCCATCTTTTATGGCGGCTTCATAAGCCGCCAAAACACGTTTGGCAAAGTCGATTTCAGTTTCTGTTGGAGAGAAAACATCATTGACCACTTCTACTTGGACGGGGTGAACACACAACTTGCCTTGAAATCCCAGATCCCGAGCTCGTTGCGCATCTTTTCTCAGGCCATCTCTATCCTTGATGTCGATCATATAGGGGGTGTCCAGCGGTCGCAGCCCACTGGCTGCCCGGCAAGCGATGGCAATCCTTGCCCGGGGATATCTCAATTCTTCACCGGTATTGCTTAAGTTGACACCCATATCTGTGGTAAAGTCTGCAGCGCCAAACGCCAACATGGATTTATTGTTGTAACTTACCGCCGACAATGCGATTCGGTATGCATTTTCGACACTCAATGCGGTTTCAATCAAGGGGATGAAAAAAAAATCTTTCAGATCGATTGCTCGTTTTTGAATAATCTTCGATAGATGTTCGTATATCATGGAAACCTGATCCGGAGATTCCAATTTCGGGATCATTATTCCGCCGATACCCTCAACTGTGATGGTATCGATATCTTTCCAAATCCATCGTGTATCCGGTCCGTTAACCCGAACCCAAAGCCGGCGGTGCCGGTGCCGTGGCAGTGCCTTTTTAATCACATCGCGTGCGTTATTTTTATCATCGATGGGGACAGCGTCCTCCAAGTCTAGAATCACCGCGTCGGCAGCTGTTGCCACGGCTTTATTGATTCGTTCGGGTTGATTCCCCGGGACGAATAGAACCGATCGTATCATCGATGTCATGAGTATTTTACCCTTTCTTGATTTTTTTTAGGTAACTTCCTTCAGACGGTAAATAATGTCAGAAAATTTTTCAGCAATGAATATTCCCGCTTCCTGAAGCACCTTGATTTTCCCCTTTGCACTTCCAACAGATCCTTCGACGATGGTCGCCGCATGTCCGAAGCGAACACCAGGCATGTCATCAACAAACTTTCCAGCGATGAAAACAATCACCGGCAATTTTACATCCCGGGCAACATACCACTCGGCCAGTTTCTCCTCGATAATCCCACCGGGCTCGGAAAACAAGACGACCGCATCTGTTTCGGGGTCGTTGACAAATTCGGGGACCAGGTCAAGGAAATTTGAGCCCACAATAGGGTCGCCGCCGATGCCGATACAGGTGCTTTGACCGATACCATGGGTGGTCAACAGATTGGCAATCTCTGTGGTCATTCCGCCACTACGGCTGGCAATGCCGATCCTGCCCGGCATATAGGCCTTTTTGACATCTTTGACCGGGCCGCCGGCCATGCCCAGTTTGATGCGCTCAGGGCTGATCAGCCCCAAGGTATTGGGACCGATTACCCGGGCGTTTTTTTCTCGGGCAGCTTCCAGAAAAGCAACCGTGTCCTTACGCGGCACTCGTTCGGAAACGATCACAAGCAGTCCGATTCCGCTATCTAGTGATTCCATAACCGCCTCATGAACCAATGCGGGCGGAACCGAGATAACCGAGGTATCCGGCCGATGATGATCCATTGCCTGTTTGACGGTATCGTAAACCGGCACCCCGTGAATGCTTTGCCCCCCTTTGCCAGGGGTCACACCTGCCACGACATTGGTACCGTATTCCATCATGTCCTTAGTAAATGTCGCCGCTTCCCTTCCAGTGATCCCTTGAACCATGACCCGGGATGATTGGTCCGCTAAAATGGCCACTGCTGTTTTCCTTTCAACCTAAATTCAGAACTAGTGATGTGTCGGAAAATCTGATGCAACAGAAAAGTCAGAAATGGCGTCCATAAGACTGAAATTGGGCAACTTGTTCTGAATTTAATTTTTTTCCGGTTCTGTAAGCAAAATAAATTAATACTAGTCACCCTTGCATGCTTTTTACGGCAATCTTTGCTGCTTGATCAATGGATACACCGCGATCGCAGAAATTGACACCGTATTTCGACAATATTTTAAAGCCTTCTTCCTCCCATGACCCCGGTATGCGAAATACGGCAATGGTATCACTTGGGTCACGATTGCAGGCCAGAATGCCTTTGATGATGCCCCGGGCAACCAGATCGACCCGTGTATTGCTGACAACGTTCATGATGACGGCGATCTTTTCAACTCCCGGCTTGCTTAGAATCAGTTGAGTCAATTCCGATACTTTTCTCACGGAAGGGTTCCCGCCGATCTCACAATAGTTGGCCGGCCGGCCGTTTAAATCGCAGACCGCATCAAAGGCTGTCAAAGAGGCACCGCCCCCGCCGATGATCATACCTAGCTTTCCATCAAATTCGATCATCCTGCCGGCCACACCACGGTGGTCGATACTGTCAATCGCCTCGGCTTTTTTCACGAAGTCGGACGTTTCATCCGCTTTATTCAACATCGTTCTTTGCCCGACAATCTCTTTTATCAACGATTGACGGAAAAGCGCATCCTCATCAATATCCAGGTGACAGTCCAGGGCGATAATTCTCCCGTCATCTGTTTGAGCAAGAGGGTTGATCTCCGCCAGGGTGGCATCGCATGCCAGGAACAGGTCTACCAGCCTTGACATGATTGAACCTAACTGCACCAAAGATTTACCGGTTATGCCCAGAGCGGAAAGCGCCTCACGGGCCTTGTAAGCCGGCATACCATTGATTACCGAAAAATGCCTTTTAAACACACTCTCGGCATCCTTGGCGGCGTGCGTCTCCACGTCGACACCCCCCTGCGTCGAGAAGATCACCAATGGGCGCTTGACCACCGTGTCGTAGGTAACCGCCAGAAAATACTCCGCCACAATATTGGCTTTTGCCTCCGCTAAAATGGCCTGCACCGGGTACCCCCGTATCTTCTGCGAAAAAAGCTCCTGGATACGCTCACCGGCAGATACCAAATCCGAAACCTCTGTAATCCCGCCGGCCTTCCCGCGCCCACCGATCGGAACCTGGGCCTTGAGCATTACTGGAAACTGTGCATTTGAATGCATGTCATCATTGACCTTAATAACCTGGCCGGGAGGTGTTTCAATTTTAAATTTCTGCAGCACCTGTTTGGATTCAAACTCTAGCAATCTCATTTGCACTCATGCCCTTTTTTCCTGAATTGGGACGTCTTATATGAAACTTCAGAGGAATGGATACGATTTTATTTTTTTAGACAGGATTTACAGGATTGACGGGATTTTTTCGCCTTCGGCGAGGAGCCCTTTCGGCCGAAGGCCGTTTTATCCCGATGATCCTGTTGATCCTGTCCAATTTTCTTTTAAAGATGAGAATCCATTCCTTGTTTTTGCCGTATTTTAATCTTCGCTTTCATACATTTCTTTTTTGATCAAACTGGCCGTTTTTTTGGCCAGCGGCCCCGGCTTATATGAAACTTCATTAATTCAGACAGGATTTACTGGATTATCAGGATTATTTTGTTTTCGTATAACCATATCCTGTCCATCCTGTTGATCCTGTCAGAAAAATATAATTGCATTTCGTCAAGTTTCTTTATTGATCAGACTGGCTTTTTTTGGCCATCAGATGCCGACATTTTCTCTAAAGCGCTTGACGCTATTGATTTCGATATCCAGGATACGGGCGATGTTGAATTTGGCCTCCATGCATTTGGGATGGTTCTCGCGAGGATGAAGCAAACCCAATCCAAGATCTTCACGAACCTCGTTCATTCGGACGGGATCGGTTAGATCTTCAACCGCAACATTTAGTTTCTGAGCGACATATTGCTTGGCGGCATCAATTCGCATGCCCCGGGAAATTTGCATTCGGGCTACCAGATCTCCAGCTGCCCGCATTCCGCCCATTCCCGAAGCCATCGCATGCATTGCCGCCATACCAAAGGGATCGCCGCTGCCAACCTACAATCCGTCCAAACGGCAGATTTCAACCATCGCTTTGGATTGGCGTGAGGAGACATCCACGGGCACATGTTCATGCATGGTCATAGCCCCCACGCCCATACCCATGTTTACATGAATCGGGATATCGGCTATCTCACAGCAGGCCTTGGTGTATGTGATGGCATGCGCCGTATTCCAGGGTGCCGTTTTGTTGGTGCGGGTGTTGCAAACCGGGCCGAAAATGGTGGCCCCGGCCTTTTGCGCCATGCGCACCTGATCGTGGGCATACATACCGGCCAACCTTTCCCCTTGATAGCTCAGCTCGCCGTGCATGCCCAGGACGAATTCGCCGGCCATGGCGAGTTCGATACATATATCCGGGTATTTGGCTTTCAATTGTTCGGTGGCCATCAAAGCTGCCAAAAAGTCAGGATCTCCCGCCGCTCCCACCGTGTCTAAAATGATGGCATCCGCACCGCATTCATGCATGGCACTGCAGACATAAACCATATCCTTAACCGAGTGGGCGATGGCCCCCTCGTATGATTCACGGGCTTCAGCAATTTTACCCGCCGGCATCAAGTCCATCGGGTTGGGGAAAGGCCCATCGGGTTGGCTGTAAAGCGGAAGATTGGGCATGGAACCATAATATACCGGGGCCGTGGTCACCGAGAGCGCTTGGCGCAACAGCGGTTGCTCGAAACAAATATTTGGTTTGGTTGGTTTGAAACTATAGTCGATTGGCCCCATCTCAAGCGTGTCGGCCCCTAAGATCTTCTCGTAGATCTGCAGGACTTGAACGCGGTCGACATTCACCTGCAACCGCCGTAACTTCACCGGCACGCCGTCAAAGGACAAAATCACCTCTTTGCCGGGTTCAACCCCTATAAACCCATGGGGAGAGCTGAAAAGGTCATATAAATACGCCAATTCGTCCTGGGTTAGCGGCGCGATGTGACCCTTGTCGGCCGCCTGCCGGGTTCCATCCTCCAGCTCCTGCATCAATTCACTTTCGCTGAGCTCGACAAACAACCCACTACCTTTGCGTGTTTTGATCTTGGCCATAAAACCTCCTTCCTTATACCTGGATTTTGCATGAAAATTATTTATTATCTGAGCTTCTAATTAATTTTCATATTAGATTCAGGTATAACCAAAGTGTTGTTCTGCGCTTTTGATAATTTTTTTGATCTCTTTTTGCTGGCCCTCAGAAACCGGGGTTTTCATCTCGTGATTTTCCAAGATCCATTTGGCTTTCTCAAGCGCACTCTGGGCGGCATCTCTTGATCCCGTACTTTCCCACTCTGTTCTAATTTTACGGTCAATAATTTCATGCCTGGACTGGGAGCGGGCGTATTTCAGTGTGCTTGGGTGCGACAAAAAATCATTAAATGGACCAATCTCTTTTATTACCGACACCGAAAGGGTTTCATCATTAACCGGGATGCCTTCAATGACATATCGAATCATGCGCGCAATCTCGTTGTCGAAAACCAACTGCCCCGGATCCATCAGGAGACCGCTTTCCTGCAATCCCAAACCGTAAATGGCATTGGCACCTGCCAATGCCGGGAGGAGTGCCGTTAGCGTGGTCTCGTGCCCCGACTGGGCATCCAAAAGCTTGCTGTCAGCCTACCCACCGGCTACGTAGCTGGGCAAGCCATAGTAGTTTGACAAGCCCGCTGTCCCGGCGGAGATCATCGCTAATTCTGGCGAACCCACTGATGCTGTTCCGAAACGAAGGTCCATGGCGGTCGTGGAACTGCCATACATGCAGGGAACACCTTTGTTCACCAGTTGAGCCAATCCAATCCCGGCCAACACTTCAACATTGTGAGCCACTAGTGTGCCAGCCAGATTCACTGGTGCAGATGCACCACTCATCGCCATGGAGAGGATCATCATTGGCAGCCCTTGTCGTGCCCCCTCCATGATCATTTCACAAAACTCGCCAGTCAGCCTTAACGGGCTGACCGGGCAGGTGCCGATCATAAAAAACGGGCGGCTGCGAAAATCCTCCTCACTACCGGCCAGGACGATACCCATTTCCACCATCGTCTGAATATTGTAGGCCGTGAGAGGGCCGATGAAGAAGGGTTTGTCCGTGTTGGCGGCAATGGCATCCCAGTTGTGAAGCGGTTGGGCGTGGGGCGGTTTATCGTGGCTCACCATGGCTCTGTGATGAAAATCCACCTGTTCGAGGTAATCGGTCAGTTTAACAACATCAGCCAAATCTTTTTTTGAAGGTTCACGAATTTCACTCGTGTAAGGGTCCCGGTATAGAACAGATTCACCGAAATTGGTGAATCCCACTCGCTTACCTCCTACCAAAAAGTCATTTTCCGGGTTTCTGGCATGCATGACAAAAGTTTCCGGTGCTGATGCTAAAATATCCTGTATCAACCATTCCGGAATCCTGACCATACTGTTTTTTTTATCCACACTGGCCCCAGCGTCAGCGAAAAGCGCCAATGCGTCGTCATGGCCGACAAAAACACCTGTCTCCCATAGCACTTCCATGGTCGCACGATGAATCTCTTGATACTCGTCCTGGGTAAATGGAGAAAAGCTCCATCCTCCGCCAGCCAGCATTCCGGCCCTGCTGTTTCGTCGCATTCGGCCTCCTTTCGTTATGTTGCAATAGATTTAAATTGAATAGACCCTTCTAAACCCACTGTTTCATGCTTATGTGTTCTTGTTTGAAAGATGTTGATCCATCGTCCACAATCATAATATTTTCGATTGTCGACAATATTATTTATATTAAAGACAATGTCAAGATTTTTCTTACCCTTTGCACTTTACTCTTCGGTATAAATGCTCACCGGATCCAAGCGCAGGCCTTTATCCAGATCGTCTATGGCGGCCATCTCTTCATCTGTCAGCCTGAAATCGAAGATGGCGAAATTGGTTTTTTGGTGACCTTCGCTGGCAGCTTTCGGAATGGGCACCAGGCCCTGCTGGTGGATCCAGCGCAAAGCGACCTGGCTGGCGGACTTGCCTTGGGATTCCGCGATTTTTTTAAGCACTTGCTCGTCGGAGACTCTGCCTTTGGCAAGAGGGCAGTAAGCCATCAGAAGATACCCCTTATTTTTGGATTGGGCGATGAGTTTTTCCTGGGAAAGATAAGGATGAAATTCAATTTGATTACAAAAGATATCGGCATACTGCAAAGCTTCTTCAACCAGTGATGGTGAAAAATTACTGACGCCAATGTGCTTGATCTTCTTTTCCTCCTGCAACCGCAACATTGCAGTAAGGGTTTCTTCCAGGGGCACCTGGGGATTGGGCCAGTGCATGAGCAAGAGATCCACGAATGGGGTGTTTAATCTCCGCAAACTCTCGTGGGTCGACCGGATAGTCATCTCGTAGGAGAAGTTGGACGGACGCACCTTGGTTACTAGAAAAATATCTTCACGGTTCACCCCGGACCTGACGATACCGCGGCCGACCTCGTCCTCGTTGTCGTAATCCTGGGCGGTATCAATCAGCCGGTAGCCCTTTGCCAATGCACCAGCAACGGCGTCCGTGCACGTCTGCCCTACCATTGCCCAGGTCCCCAACCCAATGGCCGGCACCTGCCCGCCCCGAATGCTCAAATCCATGTTTCTCTCCTTTATTATCGCTATCGTCTTACAAAGGCCGGCCCGGGATCCATGAACAGCGGCAGGTTTCGCAATTAGGAGCCGGTCAGCAAGATGCCCACCTCACTTCGGGCGAACCGCTGAAGCTTCTCAGGTTCCAAGGTAAGTACAATGACATTGGATTTTTCGTACCAACGCCACCCAGAGCGCACACCGGCAGGTGTGACAACGATCTCATCTTTATGAAACATGAAGTCCCGGTGTTCGCCGTCACGCCAGTTCTCCACCCGAGTCGGCTCCTCCCTGAGATTCAACAGCACATGATGCTGGTCAAAAACTTTTGTCGGCATCGCACCAGGTTCAGCCTCGAAATACTCGAGCGTTAGAAGATCGGCCGCAGAGGATCTTGCTATGACCGCACTGTTGATCAGCGGAGACGATGGGTAGATATCTTGATATCGAGTTCCCATACTTAACTAGTTGTCAATATATTTTATACGAAAAGGATACTGAATTGAATGGCTTACATTTAGCTAGCCTGCAAGATATGGGATCTAAAATACTTGGATTAGTTCCATTTCTGACAATAAATTGATTTTATACCATATTTGTTCACCTAATCAACCAAAAAATCGCACACAGGATTTGGTATGCGGCTTTTCAGTTTAGAGTGGATCAATTAATCGCTTTTTAATGGCGCCGCATCCACCAAAACGGCGGGAAAATGGCGGAGGACGGAAGATTTTTAATGATAATTCGGAATTAAAGGATGAACAGGGAAATCAAAACTGGAGTCAGCCTGGATTTCTTTTGTGCAAGGTTATCCATGAATGGGAAGTTGCTGAAAGGGGAGTTGTGGAATGTGGAAAAGGTGTGGGATGGGGGGATCAAAAGAGATGGTCAAAGGATAAAAATTTTTAATTTATATTAGATTATGGTATATATTGGATGGGCTGCTTTTGGATCTTGACAAAGAAGGTGCAAGTTGATGCCAGTCTTTCGTCTTAGCGTAACCTCACTTGAAGATCGTAAAGAATCCTGGCCCAGAGGACCAGGCGTTGATTTGCCCCCTGGAAGGGGGCTCTTAATGACTCTGTTCTGCTCAAAATACTTATGGAGTGCTCCATCACTCCTTAAAACCGTTACAGGCAAAGCCGATTATCTCTGACCACGCCCAAAGGACGTGGATCTCTGTGTCTAATTAAAAGAATCCCTATTCTCTTCGCCATGTCGATTGCTTCACGGCGTTTGTTGACATTGAGCTTCTGGTAAATACTATCCAAGAATCTCTACCTGTTATGTAAATATCAGATTTGCGTGCAAAACTGAATTTAAGAATTGCAAACTATCTTCCTTTCAATAATTGAACGACCCAATGAGACCATTAATTATGAAGCTGCTTGGATTGGCGTTGATCATTATCTGTTGGCTTTTCATACCTTCTCATGTCGACGGCCAAGGGGAAAATGACATAGAAAATTTGCTATTTATTGAAGAACGCATTCGTCAGTACGAACAAATAATGGATCGGTATTTTCGCCAGTACCCTGCCACCAAAGCTCAAAATTCATATAAATTAGCAGTTGATAAATACAATGCCCTGGTTCAAACCACAAACGCTACCAGTAAAAACAGAAAAGCGGAGATTGAAAATAAACAGAAAGCTTTAGAAAATCTAAAAAAGCAGATTGAGATATATGATGTGCAATTGGTAAAACAATCCACTGATGAATTAATCGACCAGAGAAATCTCTTAGTTGAGCAATATAACCGGCAACTCAAAAAAATCGAAGATGCGATCGCGCAATTTAACGAATGGGTCATACAGGCAAACCAGAATCTTGATAGCGAAAAGGCAAAGCTTGAGAAGATAAAAACTTCTTTGGAGCTGGAAATCAAGAGCTACAATGAGTGGTTGCGATCAAAGAAAGATGAAGAATTTTGGATTGATTTAAATCGAACGTTTTTGGATTTGCACAGAAAAAGACGGGCCGACAGAAACAATTCTCTGATTGATAGACATATCCAAAAAATTCGAAACTTACGAAAGGAATTGGGAACCTATGCGATCAAAGCGGCGAGATCTAATGACAGCGGGTTGGTGATTATTTCGGGAAATGTCGGCCGCAAAGAGGAATTCCATTTTATTGTTGACACAGGTGCTAGGCATGTCAGTTTAAGTCCGGTAATGATCGAGGTATTAGGCTTGAAAGAACGACTGGGCGAAGTCATTGATTTAAGGCTCGCCGCGGGTAAAACCGCCAGGGGACAAAAAATCGTGTTTCCATATGTATCCGTCCTTGGAATGGAGGAGCAGGATGTATCAGGGATTGCAATTCCGGAAAGGAAAGTGGGTATAGACGGTCTTCTAGGCCGCAGTTTCTTGAAACGATTTGCAGTCTGTTTTGACTTTAAGCAAGGATCGAAGATACAGCTAAAGCCCAAGTAGCCATACTTTTGATTGAACAGCATGGGGTCGGATCAAGCTGGATGCCCTATTTTCGTAGATCAAGCACCAATTTCAGGCCGTTTTTATGCCTTAGACAGTTGTTTTTCGGGGTGAAATCGCCCTTGTAATGACAGACGCTGAACGAATGCCGCAAAGGTTAAAGCAAACCGCGTTACGCAGCGCTCATGCGCCCCTCATGCCCCTTACGCTTGTTGTTTTTTAAACGGCCCATTTCGATGCTGAAAATATCCATCTAAGCATTGAAAACAGACTGAATTTCAGCCCGAACCATTGATATCCGGGGATGCGACTTGGTCCGATCCCTAAAAGCCCGCCCAAAAGCCCTGAAATTTTAGATTGCCAGAAGCAATATAACAACTGAGGTTTTGTGGATGAAGGCTATCTTTGAACCACAGATTCAACCCTGGTCAAAGCACATGTTTCAAAGCAATATGGAATCAAGAATTGGCACGCCGCAGCCGTAAAAATCTCAGTAGGCGTTTTTTTCGTAGGCTAACTAAAATTTCCACTGCTGTGGTAATTTTTCTTGTATTGTTATCTCTGGCTCAGGTTATCATTTTAAATTTTATTGCCCCTCCTTTTACGGTAAGAATGGCGTGGAATTACATCAACCAGCTCATCCAACCGGAACTTCACCATCCCCCTATGTATATTTGGCGACCGTTGGATAAAATATCACCACACCTACAAAAAGCGGTGCTGGCCGGTGAGGATCAAAGGTTTTTAAGTCACAACGGGTTTGATTTGGATGTCGCAAGTGTTTTTAGAAACCGTTCGATCATATAGTGCGAGCGACTAAAAAAGCCTTTAGTAATAGATGTTGCTACCCACCCCGCCGCCGGCTGCGATCACGTCACCCGTTATCGCGATGGATTTCGGTGAGGCCAGAAACGCTACGACGTAGGCGACCTCACGCGCATCGATCATTTTGCGCACCGAATTCCCTTGATCGAGCTGTCGCTTCACTTCATCGGTCGAGACCCCCTGTACTCGGGCCCGCTCAGCGACCAGCTCCGGCATCCGCTCCGTCCAGGTCAACCCGGGGTGCACCACAGTGACGTTTATGCCGTGGGGGCCAAGTTCATCAGCGAGATTCTTGGTCATGGCCACTACCGACACGTTTCTCATGCTTCCGATGGTGGAACCGGCACGACGAGCGGCATGGCCGCTTATGTTGATGATACGACCCCATTGATTTTTTTTCATGTACGGCGCAACCTCCCTGATACACCGAAGATAACCCATGACTTTGACATTTATATCAGCCCAAAAGAGGTCTTCGGTGATCTCTTCTACATCGGGCTCCCGACCGCTGCCTAACGGTCTCGCTGCGCAATTAACTAAGATGTCCAGCTGGTTTAACGACGATGCCGCCTGAGTTACCATCTGTTTAACCGATTCGTCACTGCCGGTGTCGGTCCGGATGGGGATAATGCTACCACCGGTTTCGACTTCGATTTCCTTGGCCGTAGCTTCCAGGGCTTCAATCCCCCTGGATGCGATCGCCACTTTTACGCCTTCGAAGGCCAGTTCTCTTGCAACTGCTTTTCCGATCCCCCGGCTGCCGCCGGTTACGATGGCTGTTTTTCCATTGAGGTTAAGATCCATACTGCTCTCCTTTCGTTTCGCAAATTCTCTCCAACCAGACGCTCTTGTTCGGAGTGAGCGGCGCGTCTGTCAGATTTTTCGTTTACAGTACTTGTACCTAGTTTATCATATCGTTATATGTGAAAATAATGGCCGATTCGGAATATATCTTTTTGAAATTTCATTTACAAAAGTCTTTTTTGTTCCAGTTTCATTCTTATATCCTGAAGGCCCAATCGATCAAGTTCTTTAGCTGATGAAATCCCATTACGGATCAATAGTGTAAGGGATCGGTTCAAGTTTTTATATATGATAAGCGTGTTCTTCGGCCCTTTTCCTATTTCTTTTGATGCTTCTACAACGCCATTTGCAAGGATATTTCCAATATCCTCCCGGTTAGCGATTTTTTCAATCATGCTAAACGCTACATTTCTGTCCTGCCACTTTAATATAAGTCCGCCCGTATCTTGATGTGTGAGGATGCCTCT
>JASFFJ010000053.1:0-19002 GCA_050124355.1 Desulfobacterales bacterium
GAATGCAACTTAGAAAATTCAGACTTATCATATCGGCAATTCTCTTGGTAGCGGGGGTGTCTATTGCGTGTTGGGCGCTTGCTTCTCACTATGAAATTAAGACGAAAATGGCCGGATCCCAACAAGCGTCTAAAAATGGCAGCTTTGCATCAAAGGTAATATCGTCGGCACTTGATCACAGCAAGATAAGTTTGCTGTTGATCTGTATCGGGCTGGTTGGTTTTTTTGGCGTGCGCAGGAAAAGTAACACAGTGAAAACACTTGTGCCGGATAAACGCTCAAAAGTAAAATTGCGCATAAATTTATTGACTGAAGATAACCTGTAACTTGAATAGCTTTAGTCATTTTATGTAATTTGACTCCAATGACGTGTAAGACAGTTTCCAGTGGCCAATTAGAATGCTTGAACCAGGAACCCCTGGCCCAGAGCTGATTTCAAGAAGTTGTATCCACGGTATATGTTTTTAATCACAGATGGTTGATCTCCTATATAACGGCCGTCGCACCAGGGCGGGCGGGAACGCTGAACCGCTCAACCTAGATATACTTATCCAGTCCCATATGTTCATGTAATCGATAAAAATCCTCTCTTCGCATCTTTAGCAGTAGCCTCAAGTAATGCAATCCTTCATAGGGAAGGGAATAGCGTTCCAGCCCCGGCTCCGTGCATTTACGGCATTGCGGCATTTTCCCAATTTTTTTTCGGATGTGGCCGGCTTTGTTGGAATAAAACAATTCTGAAACGCCGGCCGTCGTGATATTGCCGACACTTTCATCGATCAACGGACATAAAAATATCTCCCCGTTGCTACGAACGAAGAAATAGTTGAAGCCGCAGGAACAGGGCTTTTTCATGGTTCCGGTTTTATAAAAATCGACCAGCGAAGCCGCATGAAAACGCCAGCGCGATTGCTCGTCCGAAAAAAATTCTATCATCTGGTCGACCTCTTGCGGTCTGAAAGATAGTTCCTTGGCCCGGTTCGGGTTTAAATAACGACCCTCTGTGATGATACATGGGGAAATAATCGTAAAGAACCCACCGGCAGCTGCGAATTCGGAAATCTTACGCAATTCATCAATGTTTAGCGGCAAAATCGTCGTTTTTAACCCGACAATCAGATTTGGATGCCGATTTCTCAGCAGAGCAAGTTTCTCAAGGGTGTTACTGACCTTCGGCCAGGCATCCGGATAGTTTCTGATTCGATTGTGAAGCGCTCCCACGGCATCCAAGGCGCATACGACTACCAGATCAAGCCCTTTTTTTTGAAAGGTCGGAAGGATGTTTTCCACCGTGGATACGACGGCGTCAGTTAAAAAACCATTGGTGGTAACGGCAATGGATCTCAGGGAAGGAAGGCTTTTGTGCTTCAACTCACAAATGCCGAAAAAAAAATCGATTAAATCATCACGAATAAATGGTTCGCCGCCGGTTATGTCCAATTCTCTGATATCGGCAAAGAGTTCTGAAGAAAGCAAATCCCGCCATTGCGAAATGGTCAGGTTTGGGACGTCGCGTGGAATCCTCCAGATATTGCACATGACGCAGCGGGCCACACAGTCATGGGTAACCTCCAGGCTGAGTGCCTGAGGCGTGCCCGGTTTTCCCCGAATATGCTGCCATCGAAACCGGATCCCGTTTTTCAGTAAGCCTAACGCCAGTTTAAAAGCAGAATCGGTCATGATAACTCCCCTCATAGATCACCGTCTTTGATTGTGAGAATTGAAAAGGTTCTACCAATACCGGGTGATCGCAGCTCATTGATCTAAAGTTGAACCATGCCGGTGGTTTATGAAGTGAGTTAAGCAGAAATTTTTTTCACAATTTTTGGGACGATGGGTCGAAAGCAAATATGCTTAAAGCACCCCCACCAAACCCCCAACTGGTATGACAATTGTTCAAGGGAAAAATAATATATAAATGAAATCAAATTTAGCTGAGGCCTTTTAACGACATAGTCCACCGTTCCCGCAAGCAAATGCAGCATCACGATTGCGGCAAACGCTGGGGGAGCAATCAGCAGAAAAATCAATGACGGAAATAAGTAATACCGCGAAATAAATGAAGCAATATGATGTAAGAAAGCCAGATAGCTCCGCAGAACCGATGTCAGCAGTGATGATACCTTGATCGGAATTTTTCTTCTTTTGATTTTAAATGATTTTTTGAGGGTATCGGCAACCATCGTTCCAGCGCTGACAACAACCACAGGACGTAACCCCGGGATCATCGATAATAGTAAGCTCGACCAGAATAACGATGTCAGGGGCGGAAAACATAGTTTCTTAATCTTTTCAGGATGTAGCTTGTTTAACAGCGGTTCTGAGGTGCCGTAATCAAAGCGTCTGCGACAGAATGGAAACAATCGGTTGCGGTGTTTGTGGTAAACCCGGCCTTGGGGCCGATATTCGATCTGATATCCACTTTTGCGGATACGCCAGCAAAGATCGACATCCTCACCCACTACCAGCTCTTCTTTGAACCCGCCAAGTTCAAGAAACAGATGGCGCCTGGCCAGAAGATTGCAAGCGGGCAGATAAAAGAAGGGATCATTTTTTTGGGATCGTTTAAACCAATTGCTGACGTTTAATGATGATTTTACCTTCTCATAGCGATCCAGGCCATTTTCATCAAAATAGCTGTCAACGACGCCGCCAAGAGCTCCCAGTTGCGCATCTTTAAACGCCGGCACAAGTTCCCGCAGCCACACGGAATCAGCCAGACAGTCGGAATCAATGAAGGCCAGAATATCCCCTCCGGCATTCTGCGCGGCAAGGTTCCGGCAAAAGGAAGCCTGTTTGTGTTGCTTCAGGCGAATGAGATGAACCGGATAACAGCTGACGACATCCGGTGTTCGATCGGTCGACGCATCGTCCACGACAATAATTTCAAGCTGATCATTCGGATAGTCAAGCTCTCCAAGGGACTGCAGACAAGTATTGATATCATCGTGGCGATTTCTAACGGGTATAATTACCGAAACAAATAAATCATCGGATAACGCCGATACTCCCCGGCACTCTAGAAAGCCTTTGCGCACCAGATCGTTAAGAAAGAATTCAACCGTCTCCGGGTTTCGGGGTGCGGTTATTGATCGAATGCTTTCGAATGAGCGGAACTCTTGACTTGAAAGATGGTTGAAGAGATTTCGCCAATAGGGATGTATTCGGACTGATTTTAAAGGATACGAAAGCACCAGCTGCAACTTTCCATCCGTCTCGGGGATCGACACGTTTTTCCGCAAACGATAGGCTAGATTGCTCAATCCTATATCCCCTATTTTAAGGTTGATATCGCCGCAAAAAGGCATAAAAAAATTCCAGGTGTCAGAAACCTTTTTTACATTTTGCGCCTTGCCCTATGCGCCATGCTCTGTGCCCCAAGCCCCATGCCCTTTGCCCTATGCTATTTCACCCTCCGGCCGTCCATCCCGCATCGACAGTTAGAACCGTTCCGGTCAGAAAACGGCTTTCATCCGAAGCCAGCCAGCGTACCGCGTTGGCAATGTCCTGGGGAGTTATCCGTTTCTCCCGGAAAAGATGTTTCTGGGAAAAGTGCTCGTAGGCATCCTTTTCCAGGTCTATTTGGGCGGCTAAACCTTCCAGCATGGGAGATTCAACCGTACCCGGACAAATTGCATTGACATTAATGTTGTGTTCTGCCACTTCCATTGATAGTGCCTTGGTGAGCCCGATGACGCCGTGTTTGGCAGCAGCGTAGTGCACCGAGAGTCCCAGCCCTCTCAACCCGGCCACAGAAGAAATATTGACGACCTTACCGTAACGCTGCCGGATCATTTGCGGAACGGCATATTTACAGCAAAAAAAAGTCCCCTTCAGGCACACGTCCAGGACTTCGTTCCAGGCTGTTTCGGTGAGCTTAGCGATAGAAAATAGGGAGACCACCCCGGCGTTATTGACTAAAATATCCAGCTTGCCGAATTCATCGATCACCCGTTCGACCGTTTCGCTGACCTGATTTTCATCGCGGACATCACATCTGAGACCGATGGCTTTCACACCTGCCGAAGATATTTCTGCAACGCCCTTTTCGAGATCATCGCTGCGGGAAAGCGGATAGGGCACCGTCTCAAGATCCTGACAGATGTCCGCAATGGCAACCGACACCCCTCTGGCAGCAAGGTCTCTAGCAACCGTCAAACCGATATTGCGGGCACCACCGGTAATTAAGGCGGTCTTGTCTTTAAAATCCGGTTGGATTTTATTTACCATCCCTGAACCGTCTATTTAACCCATATAGCGACAGAAACCATACTCCAGAGTGAAGAACTGTGGCTTCAATTCAGCCATTGGCTCCCGTAGTTTTGCCAGTTCTTCCTCAGGGCCGTGAACTTCCAAACGCATGATTTCGGAAATTTTTAGGGCTTCTTCCAGCAGCGGACCCACATTTTCGAGATGGGTCAAGGCCCCTTCGGCATCCTCATAGCCCTCGCGGCAAAAAGCCACATCTCCATCGAAACTGAATCCGTAGTAAAGGCATTTGGGCTCTTTGGTGGTATTCTCAACCATTCGTTCGCTCAAGGCTTTAAATGCCTCGAGTTTGCCGTCCTGAATCTTAAAATAGGGTACGATCGTGCAGCACTTATCCTGGGTTGCCATGGAATCCTCCTTAGTTTCGAATTAAATGTTTTAGACCATATCCATAGAGAATAAGGCAAATTTGGATTTGTCAAAACGGAGAAGACATTGCCAAATTACTCAAGAATGCTATAGCATGACGATTATCTCAAATTCAACCAAATTAATCTCTCCTGGGTTAAATTCACCGCCGCTTGCTGCGGAGAGATTTCATTTCGAACATGGGATTTGCACCGCCTTGGCAATGTCCTAAAAGAAGATAACTAAATAGGTTTACGATGACGATTTTATTAGAATCCCGGAATCTCCAAGCACCAAAACCCAAATATCAAACAAATCCCAATGACCGAAAATCGAAATACAACACAAGCAAATCGGTCCTCAAACAATAAATAAGTCACCAGAATATTTGGGTCATTGAGTTTTGACAAACTTGTAAAAAGGCAATATTTAAGCGTTAGCGTCATTCCGGCGGGGCCTGTGCCGGACTCGATCCGGTAGCCGGAATCCAGTAAAATCAACACTTTCTGGATGCCGGATCAAGTCCGGCATGACGATTCGAGGACTTTTTACGTAACTATCAGTTTGGTATTTGGATATTGTTTGGAATTTGACCATTGGGATTGGGGATTTTAGGTCTATAGAGTGATATTGAATTGCTTCAATCCCTCTGTATCATTATCAATTTTGGCCAGTTCTCTGATTGCACCGTCGAGCGGGTTTACTTTTTGTCAAGATACTGTTAAAAATTCAGAACCACTGATGTGTCATAAAATCTAATTCAACAGAAAGATTAGGAATCGCGACAACAATACTGGATTTGGGCGAATAGTCCTGAATTTTATTATTTATTTTTAATAAACTTATGAGTGTGCCTGAAGATTCCCTGCTAAAATTTGAAATACCCGAGATCATTTATGGTTTGGGCTGTCTCTCTCAAATTGGGCTTAGCGCCAAAAGGTTGGGCGGCGAGAGGGTTTTGTTGGTAACGGATCCGGGGCTGATTGCTGCAGGTTGGGTGGACGAGAGCATTAAGTATCTGAAAGAAGAGAACCTTCAATATATCGTTTATGACAATGTGGTCACCAATCCCCGGGATTTTCAGGTGGAAGAAGGTGTCCAGCTTTATCGTCAGAAGAAATGTGACGTGATTGTGGCAGTCGGCGGCGGAAGCCCAATCGATACGGCCAAGGGGATCGGAATTTTGGCCTCAAACCATGGCAGGATCCATGAATACGAGGGCTGCAATTTGATCACCCAGCCTATCCCGCCCCTGGTTTGTGCGCCTTCAACGGCCGGAACCGGCGCGGATGTCAGCCAATTTACAGTGATTACCGACAAACGCGCCAATAGGAAGATGACCATCCTCAGCAGAGCCATTACACCGGACATTACATTGGTAGATCCACGCCTTCTGAAAACCAAATCTTCTGAACTCATTGCTGCCACCGGTATGGATACCCTTACCCATGCGATCGAAGCGTATGTCTCCTCTCTATCATGGCCCATGACGGATCCACATGCCATTCATGCCATTGAGCTCGTCGCTGCGCATCTCGTCAATGCCGCCAAAACTAAAGAGATGAAAGCCTTGGAGGGGATGTCGATTGCCTGTTTGGAAGCCGGTATGGCCTTTTCGAATGCCATATTAGGCGCCGTGCATGCATTGGCCCATCCCTTAGGCGGCTTTTATGATATTCACCATGGACTGGCGAACTCTTTATTGTTGCCGGTGGTGGTTCGACAAAACATGGAACATGCACTACCTAAGTTTGCCGGCATCGCACGGGCATTGGGCGCTGAGACACGTGATAAATCGATCGATGCTGTCGCTCAGCACGTTCCGGGACAACTTCAGGATTTAATTGCAAACTTGGGACTGCCCACCAGGCTTTCTCAGGTTGGCGTCGATGAGGCGGATATTCCCCGCCTGGCTCAGATGGCGGAAAATGATATCTGTATGCTGACAAATCCTCACTGCTATATGAAGGCTGAAATAGAATCGATGTATCGGGATGTGCTATAAGTTGTCTTTATGAACCACAATAAAAAAATACCTGTGCACGATTTTAAAGGCATCGGTTTTTCCAAAATAGGCCATTTCAAGGAAGTCCGTGCCAAAATTAAAGAACTTGAAAAACTGAATGTCAAACTCGCGCGACGAGGCAATCGGCTGGAAGCAATTTTTAATAGTATGAGCGATGGCGTCACGATATTAGATCGAAATCTAAATATCGTTTTTGCCAATCATGTCCAAAAAAACATGTTTCCGGCGATGTCACTGATTGGACAAAAATGTTTCACCACGTATTACAGAAAAAATGAAATATGCAACCATTGTCCTGCCCTGAAAACCATTGAGACACAGGAAACACGACGAGGTGAAACGTTGATTGAGGGAGGTGAATTTGCCGGCCGCTATATGGAGTGGACCACTTCTCCCATCAGGGACCCGCTGGGCAGTGTGGAAGAAATTATCCTCTTGATGCGGGATATTACGGAACGCAAAGAATATGAATTCAAGATCATGCAGGCGGATCGGATGACGGCCATCGGTTTTCTGGCGGCGGGAATCGCCCATGAGATCAATAATCCACTCGCCTCCATTGCGGGCTTTTCAGAAGGATTGCTGAAGCGGCTGGGCAAAATTGAAAATTCCCTCGATCCCAAATACCTTTCCACCTTTAAAGACTATCTGAATATCATCAACAATGAAGCCTATCGGTGTAAAGATATTATCCAAAATTTACAAGATTTCAGCCGGAGCTCTGAAGATGATTATGAGATCATCCGGATTGACCAAATCATCGATGCCACGGCATCTCTTTTCCGGCAACATGCTAAAGACAGCCAAATCAGAATCACTATTAAAAATGATCTGGCCACAGACTTCAATCAAGTGCACGGCATTGAGTCTCAACTTAAGCATGTATTTCTGAATTTATTTAATAATGCCTTTAAAGCAATGGCCACCGGGGGTGAATTAACGGTATCGGCCAGAAACGAAGGCAATTCGATCGAAATTCAGATCGCAGATACCAGAGAGGGATCTCCCGCTGAATCGTCTGGAGATCTATATGATCCCTCCTGTTCGAGCAAGCAGGTTGGAAAAACATCCAGTCTGAATCTATCCATTTGTCACAATATCATTCAACATCATAAGGGTGAATTTCAAATAATTAACAACCAGGGTCGGGGAATTACATTCATCTTGCGTTTGGCGGCTAGCTTGCCCTGATTGCCGTCCGAACGATTCAAAAAGGGAGATCGGATATGAGCCGGGGCAGTATATTGGCGATCGACGACGAACAAAACATCAGACACCTGATTGAAAGCGAATTTTCCATGGAGGGTCTCGCCGTGACCACCGCAGGCAGCGGGGAAGAGGGGTTAAAGCTCTTTGACACCGAAGCATTCGATGTGGTGCTGCTTGACATTAATTTACCAAAATTAAATGGGGTTGAAGTTCTCAAACGCTTGAAGCAGAAATCTCCCGACACCGAGGTCATCATGATTACGGGGTACGGAGACATTAAATCGGCGGTGGACTCGATTAAACAGGGCGCCCGCGATTATATTACCAAACCGTTTAAACTGGATGAAATTCTGGCCCTGGTAAAGCAAGCCGTCCAAGAAAATCGCGATCTTTCCAAAATTAAAGGGGAAGCTTTAGAAAAGGGTCTTGAAGAGAGCCTTGAATATATTATCTGTCCCAGCTGTGCCATGCGACCGGCCTACGCGCTGGCAAAAAAAGTAGCAGCCACCGATATCACCGTCTTGATTCAGGGTGAAACCGGAACAGGCAAAGATGTCATGGCCAGGCAGATCCATCGTCAGAGCAAACGCAGCGACGGCCCATTTATTATCCTGGATTGCGGTCTTCTCACCCAAAATCTGGCCGAAAGTGAGCTTTACGGCCACCGCAAGGGGGCTTTTTCAGGGGCTTCGGAGCGCAAGCTGGGATTGGTGGAAAAAAGCAACAAAGGGACGCTTTTCCTCGATGAAATTGGAAATATCGACCTTGAGCTGCAAAAAAAATTCCTTCGTTTCCTTGAAACCAGACGATTCCGCCGGGTCGGCGAGATCCAGGAATCTCAATTGGACACGCGTATCATCCTGGCAACCAACATGAACCTCCAGGAGGCCCTCAAGAAAGGTGATTTGCGAGAAGATTTATTTTACCGTATGGATGTTATTCAAATTTATCTTCCGCCCCTCAGGGAGCGACCCGAGGATATTGAATGTCTAGCCCAACATTTTTTACAAGAGGACGCCTTCGAGATCGGTCCCAAGCGTATTTCCAGCGAAGCCCTGCAAATATTGACCGCCTATCCCTGGCCCGGCAATTTAAGAGAATTAAAATCCGTGATCAATAAAGCCGCTATTTTAGCGGATTCTGAGATGATTAGGCCGTCTTCGCTGCCGTCACATCTTGCCCTGAACAAGGAGGTTCGGTGCCGACCGTCGAGGACGCTGAAAGATATCGAGAAAGAGCACATTATCAATGTCCTGGCAGAAACCGGCGGCAACCAAAGCAAAGCATCGGAAATCCTGGGAATTAATCGTAAAACCCTTTATAAAAAGATTCATGCGTACAAAATTTTTTCATAGGTTTAATGAGGTCTTTCGCCTCGTGTGACCCCATTTTACGCAATTCTTAATTTATATATTAATATCAGTAAGTTGTCTTTACCTTTACTATGAATTGAGGGTATAATTAGCCGGATCAAGTATTAGCAAAGCTGCCCGGATCATCTTTGAGCAGCATACCAGGCTCTGTCTCGACCGATCATATTATTATAACCCATTGAATTGTATTAATATATTGCAATTAGTTTTGACTGCCGCATCTGAATCCTGAAAAAAATTGCGGCGGCATAAAGTTTGCAAAAAATTTTTAGATTTACTTGTATAAAGTGTCTGGCGACCGGTAGAGAAAAGTGTATCTTATCTTTTTTTGCGGTTATTGAATTGGGCATTTTTAGCTTGTTGTTCGGGTTCGGAAAATGGTATTTGATTAAAATTATCAAGCTGACGTCATAAGACACTTTAGCAAATTTCATGAGGAGAGGAGGTGATAAAAGTTTAGGCTCTTGTCAAAAGATTCCTGACGAGGTAAAAGATGTTTGCCAGGATTTTGTTTTCTTGAAACCTTATCAAACAGGTTGTGGAAGGAGGTATTTTAGATGGTTGAACACAAGTATGAGCCAACGAAGTGGAATGAAATGAAGGGGCCTGTGGTAGGGGGGCGAGACACCTACCAATCTAAGAGCTGGAATCCCACCAGAAAAAAGTGGGGAGCATACACCGAGAAAGGTCCCGCCCCGGTCTGGTTCGCTGAAGCCAATGCCACCAACTGGACCGAATCGATGATCTGCAAGACAAAAGACCTCTTTTACGAAGCCAAACTCAATGAGTGCTTCAAAAAAGGCGATGAAGTGGCCATCAAGATCCACTACGGTGAATACAACCGGACCGCGATCTTACGTCCGGAATATATTGCCGCCATCGTCGAAGAAGTCCGCGCTTGCGGTGGCAACCCTTATGTCGTCAATGACACCACATTGTCCTACCATACCTACAACAGCATGGCAATTTCACAGTACCAGATGGAAGGCGCCATCCGACACGGGTACACCGATGCGACCTTTGGCTGCCCGGTGCTCATCGCCGACGGGTATTCCGGTGAAGACGATTACCGGGTCGACATCCCCGAAGGCAATATCATAAAGGAAACGTATATCGGAAGGGCCATCGCCGAAGCCGATGCCATGATCGTTCTCGCCCACGCCCGGGGCCATTCCATCACCATGTATGGCGGGATCCTGAAACAACTGGGCATTGGCTGCCAATCCAAGCGGGGCAAGTATATCACGCACCTGGCCCACTGGGGCGATCCACATGATGCCATCGGTTGGCCAAAGTTCACCGACAAGTGTCCCGGCAAGGCCTGCAAGTTTCACAAGATGTGTGATGATTCCTGCCCGCGCCAGGCTCACAAAGTTGCCGAACATGGCAAAATCTGGTATCCCGAACGCTGCCGCCTGTGTTACTCCTGCCAGGTGACCTGTCTTTTTTCAGGAATGACCGGCATAGGCTTTGAGGAAAATTACTTCCCCAATGCCATGATCGCCCACGCGGATGCCGCTCTGGGCGCTTTGAAGTGTTTCGACCGTGGTAAGGTCGGCTTTATCAACTGCGCGATCGACGTCGTGCCTGAATGCGATTGCTTCCCCTGGGCCGGTCTGGCAGTTGCCCCGGATGTGGGGATTTTCGCCGGCAAGGACCTGCTCGCTGTCGAGGAAGCCACGCTGGATGCCATCGACAACGCGCCGGTCAGCCCCGGTTCGGTGGCCGAAGAGAAAGGCTGCAAGCCGGGTGACGACCGTTTCCGTATAGTCAACGGCTTCAGCCCGCGTATCACCCAGGCCGCCGGAGAAAAGATCGGCCTGGGTACCCGTAAGTACAAGCTCATCAACTATGAGCCGCCGATGACACCCAAGCACATTGCCAAGTGGCAGATCCGCAAGGGTGGGGTGGCCAACCATAAACCCACAACCGTCCGATTGCGGGATGTGTTCAGGAAGCACGACCTGACCACCGAAGTCATGCCTTTCCGCCGGGTTGACTACGAAAAGGAGTGGGCCTTCAACGAGTGGAAAAAGTATGATCCATTTAAAGGCGAGACCCCCGCATAAATACGGCAGTGCATCAGGGAGGGTGGTTTCTCACCCTCCCTTATCCGTTTTAGATGCCAGAATATAAAATTGGAAGGCAGCACCATGAGCGACGTCACCTGGGTGGACACAACCTGCATGCAATTCGACAACTCCGTCAGGCACAAGCTGACGCGGCTGATTGACTCTTCCGGGGCGACCGCTGACCTTTCCGAAGGGATGCGGGTGGCCTTGAAGGTCAACACGGCCGAGGAAGGGTATGATTACGGACTGCGTCCCGAATATGTGCGAACCGTCGCCGAGGCCGCCAATGCGGCCACGCAGACGCGCCCGGTGGTCTGTGACGGTTTGAAACTAATAGACTACTGGAAACAGGCCCACGGTAACAATTTCATGAAATTAACCAGCTCCCAAGGGTTTTCCAACGAGACCCTCGGGGGCCATTTCGTCATTAACGGCGGTTTTAGTGGCGACGAAGGCGATTTGTTTCCATGCAACCTGTCCGATTCCGAACTGGGCGGTGTAGAAGTTGGCACGGCGGTTTGCCGCAGCGATGCCCTGTGGGTGCTCTCGCACGTCACCCTGCACCCTCTGGTGGGGCTGAGCGGGGCTTTAATCAACAGCGGATTCGACTGTCTGGTCGGCCGTGCCCGCACCCGTTTGCTCAAATCTATCAACCCTTACATCTTCAATGGACAAACCCCGCCTTTGCCGGACCTGGTGGCTTTCCAGCGCCGGGCGCTGGAAAGTCATCTGGGCGTCAAGGCGGCGGTGGAAGGCAAAATCTTTTTCATCAACTACCTGTGGGACGTAACGCCGCAGCCGGAATTTTACCCCTTCAGCGAAAATCCGGTGGTTGAAAACAAAGGCTTTCTGGCCTCGAGCGACCCGGTTGCCATCGATCGTGCCAGCCTGGACATCATCCAGGAAGAGGGATATTTAGAAGTGGCAACAATCAGCGGGGTAGACGTCATGGCCGTGCTTCGGGAAGCCGAACACATGGGGATCGGCAGCCAAAACTATCACCTCAAACGCCTGTCATAATCAACAAGGAGGAGACAATGGAGGAATTGACCCGAAAGGAATTCAGAGAAAAACAACAACAGCAACTGGTCGGCCAAGGTGCCATTGCTGAAGCCTTGCAGTACGTTAAATATAAAATTGCCATCCTTTCGGGCAAAGGCGGCGTCGGTAAAACCGCCACCACGGTGAACCTGGCGGCAGCTTTGCAAAAGGCCGGGCTCAAAGTGGGTGTTTTCGATGCCGATCTGCATGGTCCCAGCGTACCCAAAATGTTTGGCATAAAAAAAGAAGCCAAGCTCAACGGCGCCTTCTGGCTCGATCCGGTCGTGACCGATCATGGTATCAAGGCCCTTTCGGTGGCATTGTTTTGGCCCGGTGACATGACGCCGGTGATGTGGCGCGGTCAGGCCAAGAGTCGCACCATCCGACAACTACTGTCCTCGGCCAAATGGGGTGGTCTGGATTTTCTGCTGGTGGACCTGCCTCCCGGAACAGGAGACGAGCCCATCGCAATTCTCAAATCAATACCAGATCTGGATGGGGCCATTATCGTCACCACCCCCCAGGAAGTGGCCACCCTGGTCTGCTCCAAAGCCGTCAACGCCGCACAGACATTGGGCGCTAAAGTACTCGGCCTCATAGAAAATATGAGCATGTATGTTTGCGGTGATTGCGGGGACACGGTCTATCTCTTCGGCAGAGACAAGGGGAAGCAACTATCCCAGATGATGGAGATTCCTTTTTTGGGCTCGATACCGATCGACCCGATGTTTTCAGAGGCCGCCGACAGCGGCGTGCCGGTAGTGAACCTACACCCGGAGAGCATCACCGCCAAAGCCTTTACCGCGATCGCCGATACCCTGCGGAACCAACTGCCGCCAAAGGAGGTGCCCGAAGCGCCGCCGGAGGAAAGTCGCCAGTGTCCCGGTGCCGGCCATCACCACCACGAGCACGGCGAAGGCTGCAATCACCCGCATCATCACCACCGGCATTGATCGGTGGCAAACACGTCAGACAAACGCAACTTAAAACCATATAAAGAAGGAGAACTGATTGTGAGTGAAGAAAAGACAGGAACCCAACTTGTTCGGGACATGTGCCAAACCTTTCGTGACGTGGCTGAAACAACGCAATTTGATGCTGTAAAGGAAAAACTGATTTCTCTTGCAGACGACCTTGAGCCCCTTGCGAAAAAACTCTATTTCAAGACTCAAAAAGGTACTGAAGATATGGAGGAACTTACAAAAGAATTTGAAGATATGCAGGGCAAGGTAGCTGCATGCCAGGAAGCGGGAGCCGCCCAAGCGTTTTGTGTACCATTTTACGCCAAATTGGAAAAAATTATCAAACATGTCAAAACAATGAAGGTCCGGATGACCTAAGGAGACTTTGATGGAGCTCAATCAAGCCGACCAGGAAATGATAAAGGATATCACTCGCCTGGGCGTTCGTACCGCTGTGCTCCTCAGGGGTGTGATGCTGCAAAAAGTTGGTCGTGAAACCTTGGAATGGGGCCTGACGGAACTTGCGGCCGGTGACCTGATGGGCAAATACTTCGAACGCCTGATCGATCGGCCGGATTGGGTGTACCTGCTCAATCTATTGCATCTGACTTACAGCCTGGAAGGACAACTTGATTTTCAGATTCGCGAGTACGGACTCGATTCTTTGAAAGATGACCTGCAGGAGATCAACTTCAGTCTCCAGCAGATCGGCGAGAAATTTAACTTGGAAGAATTGCGCGAAACAATATAAGTACCTTGATTTAAATCAAAATGTATAACAACAGCTATATGATTTAACAAATCGTTCAGCTGAATGAAAGGAGAGCGGGCATGAAATTGGAAGGTAAGGTGGCCATCGTTACCGGGGGAGCCCGGGGCAATGGCTTTGCTGCCGCTAAATGCATGGCGGAGGAAGGTGCGGATATCGCTATCGCAGATATCTGCGAGGATATGGCGACGATCCCTTACAAAATGTCGACCCCACAGTCCATGGCGGCGTCTGTCGAGAAGATTGAGGCGTTGGGACGCCGCGCAATCGGAATTAAGTGTGATGTGCGCAAAGCCGCCGATGTCGAAAACATGGTCAATCAGGTGATGGAAACCTTCGGCAAAATCGATATTCTAATCAATAATGCCGGGAACTCCTCTATGGTAGCCATTGCGGACATGGATGAGGAAACCTGGGATGCCGTGCTCGATACCCATCTTAAGGGCATGTTTTTGTGCTGCCGCTATGTGTTGCCACATATGATTTCGCAACAAAGCGGCAACGTCATCAGCATTTCATCCGTCGGCGGACAGCGCGGTTTCGGCATGGGAGGTCATTATTGTGCCGCCAAACATGGCATCATTGGCCTCAATAAAGCCATCGCCATGGAAGTTGCCGATCATAACATCAGAGCCAATGTCGTTTGTCCGGGTACCGTCTGGACCGACATGATGAAGGGCATCGCTGAATTCTTCGGTATGGAAGAAGAAGAAGCCAAAGAACAATTTTTCCAGGGTCACATGATTCAAGATCCGGAAGTGACGCCGGAGGACATCGGACGGGCAGTGCTCTGGCTGGCCAGCGATGATTCCCGCTGTATTCATGGCAACATGATCACCGTTGATTCAGGCTGGACCGCTCAGGCACCTTAAATTATTGAATATTTTCGATTGAAGAATGAATGTTTAATGTCCGCCTTCGGCGCGTCAAATTTAAAAAGGAGATAATACACGATGAATGAAAATGATAAAGAGATCCGGGAAAACGAACCGAGCATAGATGAAAAAAAACCTGATGGTCTTGATGAGATTGAGGAAATCGTCATCGAAGAATTGGCCGTGGATGGAATTTGTGGGATATATTAATTAATCCGCCTTGAAGAATAGCAACCTCATGGTGATGAATCGATTTTTAAAACTGAAGTATGTTTTCAATCAATAAGTTCGGCGGATTAATTATTTAATGCTGCGCATCGGTTTTTAAATTTTTTTCTATATCATCATGCCAATTACTTTGGCATAAAGAATAATGATATCGTTATTTCTCAAGTTGGAGTAATTACTGATCTGCCGGTATTAAAAAAATGATAGAGCCAAGCGATACCACCAATCCGAAATCCCGCCGGGGCGCAGGCCTTAATGAATCCTACGGGCCGGAGGCTAAAATCCCAAATCTAGAATTACCCGTAGAGGCGCATTCCGCTCTTAACTTGTCGGGCTCTGTGCAATTACACATGAGTTACCGGCCGGCCGACGGCGTTCAGGTCCGAAAAGAAGCATTCGGACTGCTCTTTTATGATTACCGGGGTCCACGATTGTACTTTGTACCGTCGAAGGATCTCATTGACGTTGGTTTTTTTACCGGCCGTCAAAGTGTCAGCGGCCTGATTGCATCAATCTGCGCCCAAAAGGAATGCACCCAAGCGTTGGTCGAAGAAAGGATTACCCGGGTTTTGGCCAAACTTGAAGATAAAGGACTCATTTATGGGCAACCAATACGTTGAAATGGGTCTCTCGGCACCCGTGAACGTCACCTGGGAAGTGACTTACAGCTGCAATTTGAGCTGCATTCATTGTCTTTCCGATTCCGGTCCCAAACGAAATAATGAACTAACCACGGAAGCGTGCGTTGAGGTCATCGATTCCATGGCGGCAATGAAGGTTTTCCAATTCAATATCGGTGGCGGTGAACCCTTTATGCGGCCTGACTTTTTGGATCTGATGGATTATGCCCATCAAAAGGGCATGGTGACCTGCATCAGCACCAACGGGACCCTGATCGATAAGGATGTCGCCCGCCGATTGGATAACAAGCTGGTATATATTCAGGTGAGCTTGGACGGTGCCACCCCGGCGTCCAATGATATCATCCGGGGCCGCGGCAGTTTCGCTAAAGCCCTCCAAGCCCTTGAACACCTGCGGCAAAGAGATATTGAGGTCAGCATCAACACCGTTTTGACCCGACACGGCATTAACGAACTGGACCGTTTGGTTGAGCTGGCGGCATCATTTGGCGCCAAACTGAGGATTTCGCGATTCAGACCATCCGGCCGCGGCAAAGATTCATGGGCGCTTCTGAACCTTGATCGCGAACAACTGTTGACATTCTCCCAATGGCTTGGTGAGCATCTGGCGGTGTCCACCGGTGATTCTTTTTTTTCAGTTTCAACAGAGGAACGACGTTCCCTCGGCTTGAACATGTGCGGCGCCTGCAAGTTGACCTGCTGCTTGTCTCCGACGGGTCAGGTATATCCTTGCGCGTTTTTGCAGGAAACCGAATTTCGGGCCGGAAAGCTGCCGGAAGATTCATTCGCGGCCATCTGGCAGGATTCGCCGGTATTTCATTCCTTCCGACGGCTCGAAATTAAATCATGCGAAAATTGCTATCGATTTGATCTTTGTCACGGCGGCTGCCCGGCGATAGCTTATCATACCCAGCGTAAATTGGGATTGCCGGATCCCGGCTGCCTTGCCAACTGTGTCAAAGAAAAACCATTGGCTGCAGTGAATACAGACCTCGTTGAATAGTTTATTGGTTGACTGGTTGATTAGTTAAATTATGAAATTACATTTTATTAGTCAGGATTAAGTGGAATATTTTGTTTTCGTGCGGCAAGATCCTGTCCATCCTGTTGATTCTGTCAGAAAAAAGAATCGCATTTCGCTAAGCTTCTTTGTTAATCATACGGACGCTCGGGGCCAGAGACGATGTTCACATGATGCCAAACAACGACGATCTTGCAACCAAACATCAGCATTTGCAAAATCTTTTGATGGAAATGAAGCGGGTGTTGATCGCATTTTCCGGCGGGGTGGACAGCACCTTGTTGCTGAAGGTCGCTAAAGACGTTCTCGGGGATCAGGTGTTGGCGGTGACCGCCCTCTCCGAAACTACCTCGCGTCATGAGCGTCTGGACGCCGATCGACTGGCAAAGGAATTGTCGGCCGAGCATTTGCAGGTGCAAACCCGTGAGCTTCAGATGCCGGAATTTGTTAAAAATCCGGAAAACAAATGCTATATCTGTAAAAAAGAGCGGTTCGGTGGTTTGGTTGAGTTGGCCCAAAAAGAAGGATATCGCTTCGTGTTGGACGGCGGCAACTTAGATGACCACTCCGATTATCGTCCGGGGATAAAGGCAACCAGGGAGCTGGGTGTTCGCAGCCCTCTGGCCGAGGCGGGTTTTTCCAAACAGGACATTCGGACACTTTCCAAACGTCTTGGCTTGGACACCTGGGACAAACCGTCATACGCCTGTTTGGCATCACGCATTCCCTATCACAGTCCGATATCCGCAGACAAACTCAGGCAGGTAGATGACGGTGAAAAATTTCTAAGAAGCTTAGGATTCCTGGGTCAGGTTCGGGTCAGACATCACAATGAAATCGCCCGGCTGGAAATTGATACCCTCGATCTGCCCCGATTTCTGCAGCCGGCGCTTCGCAACAAGATCGTTGCGCATTTTAAAGAGCTTGGCTTCACTTATATAGCCCTTGACTTGGAGGGCTATAATATGGGAAGTTTGAACCGTGTTGCGGCAACGGCACAGAAAGGAACGTAAAATGGAAAGCAGCGATCTGAAAAGGCTACTCGAAAAGGTTAAAAACGGACAAATTGACCTGGATACAGCTTATCATCGGTTAAAGAAACTGCCCTTTGAAGATCTCGGATATGCCAAAGTTGACACCCACCGGTGCATGCGCAACGGCGTCCCCGAAGTGATATACTGCGAGGGTAAGACCATTTCGCAAATTCAGGGAATAGCGAAAAATATCGCTCAACACCATTGTAATATTCTGGCAACCCGGGCCAGCCGTGAGGTATTCGATGGTATCCGGGAAGCCATCGGGGACTGCGAATACCATGAGATGGCGCGCATCGTGGTGACCAAACCGCGACCGGTTAATAGGGTCGGCAACGTGGCAGTCGTTTGCGCCGGAACTTCCGATATCCCGGTGGGAGAGGAAGCTGCGATCACGGCCGAAGTCCTCGGAAACCAGGTCATCCGATTGTATGACGTCGGAGTGGCCGGCATTCATCGCCTGCTTGCCGTCTGCGACGACCTTTTCCGGGCCAATGTCGCTGTCGTGGTAGCCGGTATGGAGGGCGCATTGGCCAGCGTTGTGGGTGGACTGGTCTCATGCCCGGTCATTGCAGTTCCCACCAGCGTCGGTTACGGCGCCAGCTTCGGTGGAATTGCCGCCCTGCTCGCCATGCTCAACAGCTGTGCTTCGGGCGTATCCGTCGTAAACATCGACAATGGCTTTGGCGCCGGTTACCAGTCCAATCTGATCAATAAAATCGCGGTCAAAGGCGGTATGGAGGGATTGACCTCCGATGCCAAAGAAGCCGAGCAGCGGTTTAAAGTCGCTAAATGAAGCTGAATACAGACCTGGATATATAGTTGACTGGTTGAATTGTTGATTAGGTAAATTATAGGCATAGTTTCAGGAGGTTACGATTTTTTAAAATATGAAGATCGCGTATTTTGACTGTTTCGCAGGTGCCAGCGGAGATATGATTCTGGGTTCACTCCTGGATGCCGGCCTACCGCTTGAGAAACTGAAAGAAACATTGGCCAAACTTCAATTGGATCATTATGATCTCAAGGTCAAAAAAGTTCTGAAAAAGGGCCTCGGCGGTAGTCAAGCGTTGGTTATCATAAATGAAACCAATCAGAATCATCGGCATCTGGCGGATATCAAAGCAATCATCT
>JASFFJ010000054.1:0-18973 GCA_050124355.1 Desulfobacterales bacterium
TTAAGATGCAAAGTGATCTGACAACACGCTGAGTTGTGATACAGTATCTGTAATTTTGAGAGTGCCAGTTTTTTTCAGATATATCGACCTTATCTGGAATTCAAAGGTGGTTTTTAAGAAAAAGTTCTACCATAACATCTTTATGTTGGATTTCGAACCACCAGTGCCGTGATAGAGTACTATTAAATCTTGAAGCAACGCAATTTAGTTCGCATGCAAAATAATTTTGGTGAACATTCGATTTATGAATAGGATAATTATCCTTGAATGTCAGCGGGCACAAAATTTGACATCAAGGCTTTTTATGAGAGCCTATTTTAGCCGATTTGTTGAGACGTCCTCAGTATAGAGAGACTCGATTTTCAAGTGGTAGCCGACCCGACCGGCAGACGTCAAAACATTTATACTCTCCCGAAGCGAAATTATAATTTTATGCATGGATAAAATCATTTTCCGGACCAGAAATCCCGCAACCGATTGATGCTCGAAATCATGGCACGCAGTTGCATGCGTTTCGGCGAGGTTTTGGAATTCAACCCCGAATTGAATTAACCAGTTGCAAAGGTTGCTTTTTGAATCAGCAAAAGCGACCAGGAAGCCGAGGTCAATTCCCGGGTGGAATTGGACGGGGCTGATAAATCAATGATTCATTTGCTTTGGGTCCGCCTTTGACCAGCTTGGATTTTGTAAGAAATCCCATCTTGACCAAATGGCACATGTTGCAGTTGTTGGTTCGTTCAGTGATTTTTCGGATCACGTGGGGCACAGCGTCGTGATAATTGGGGACATCATCATATTTTTCCATGGTGATGCCGACCTTTTTGAACGTATCTTTCGCTGTGGGGACGGCCCGCAAGGTGGTGATGACTGCTGGGTTTCTCGGATTTTTACCAAGAAAAAATCCCGACTTCGATTCACCGCCTTTTCCAATATGGCAGTTATAGCAGTTTTTATACGTTGAAAGGGAATGGCAGGCCGTACAGGTTACGGTGTCCTTGTGAAGCCCATGGGCTTTTTTTGCTTTCTCCGATTTTTCCTTGCCTGTGGGGTGGCAGTTTTCACACCGAGGTCGATCGGCGACGTCTTTTCGTGAAGAATACGAAACCCCGTTGCCATGCATAGCCTCTTTTTTATGGCAGTTCAGACAGGTCATTCCTATATCGAAATGCACATCTTTTACGACACCGTACTGGCCGGTGAATTCCGGATAGACCCGACCACCATGACAAAAACCGCAGGTTTTTTTCTCTTCGCTTCGGACAAACCTATGCCCTTTTAACAATCCGGTGCATATCTCATCAAAGCTAGGGCCTTTGACATGGCAATCGCCGCAAGCGGCATGGCAGTTTCGGCAGGACTGCTGGAAAACCGATCGATCAAATGTTTCGATTTCCCGGCTGGAAAATCTCCCGATGATCCCCTGGCGAAGACCCGCCGTGGTATAATGAAGCGACGTTTTGTACGTTGACGCGATATCTTCGTGGCAGCCACCGCAGCTGTCCGGGTCATCAGAAGGGCGACGGATCATACCGATGTGCGCCGCCTCCCTTGTGGATCCATTTTCGTCGCCCTGGTGACAAATCGTACACCCTTGTTCAAAATGCGGGTCATTTTCCAGCACGTCGGTGCTTACGACGAATCCCTTGTACATGTCTTCCTCCCGGACCGGGGGGAGAACCCCGGCTCAGCCTTCACCTTCATCCTGTTTGAATTCGATCTTTGGCGGCACATAAAGTGATTGAATCTTTTTTGCGTTCGTGTGGCATTGAACACAGGAATTCTTTGGGTCGGTCGAATCGGCCTTTTCAGCATATACCGAAAAGATTATCACCGCGGTGATCGTCAGGATAAAGGTGGTGGCTTTCATGTCGGAAACCATCTCTCCCGTGAGTCGATTTCATGCCATTGGTTGGGTGACCGCTATAGAAACACAGGGGAAACCGAAAAACGGCCTCCCTGCAATCCCGAAACACCTTGCAACAGACTAATACGGATGAAATTCACGAATGCGGTATTTTCCTGTTTCATCGAAGTTCTTATGGTACTCCGTCACCACGAATTTTCCGGCAAACTGGTTGACCACGGGATTTCCTGCCTTTACCCAGCCGACCAGTCCGCCCTCGACGACATAAACGTTTTTGTATCCGTATTTATACAGAAATCCCCCCACGTAAAAGCTACGATGCTGGGTTCGACAAAAAGCGTAGATTTCCGCATTGGGGTCCTTGATCTTTCGGGGTATGGTGTACATGTGCCCGGCGTGGATATGATCGGCTCCCTCGATGTGGAAGGCATAGAACTCCGGATGAGTCCGGCAATCAAGGATGTAGGCTTTTCGTTTTCCTGAGAGTATCTCATCGTGGATCGGTTTGAATTGCTCGATGCTTATTACCTTGTCTTTCGGAACTAAGCCTTTGAACTCCCCATGGATATTTTTTTCGTTCGCCTGAAGGTCCTGGGCCAGGGCGCCGCCGCTAAAGCCAGCGAAAACCATCACCGCTGCCAGAACAATCATGATATTTTTCATTTTTTTCTCCCTCCTGATGGATTTTCGGTTGTCTGGTGTTGTTTGCCCGAAAAATGTCCATGGAAAATTCACGCGATGGATTCCAATGGACGTCATGCCCCGATTTTTGAATCACCTCCTTTCCCTTCCAAAAGACGTTTGGCCCCTCCGATTTATGTTTATCCATTGAAAATAGTAATAGATGCCAATGATCATATCGACCACTAGCATCCTACGCTTTATGATTTGATAAAGTTATGTGGCTAATTCGATACGTACCCTCGGGACGAATGGTTGGTTGGTTAAAAAGAGGCGCAAACGATTCGAATGTTTGCGTCTTACAGTGCACTGCGAGACCTAATCAAGAATATAGACATCCGGATAGTCCATAAGCTTCAACGTCGCGGCAATGACACCTGCGACAGCCGGGACATCGTGGATGATAACCAGGCTGTTGCTCTTGTTCAGCTCCTCCATCATGGGTTTTGAGAACATGTTACTATAGTCAACGTGGCGGGCCGCTTTAATGTGGTTTTTCTTAAATTTTGCCTCATCCCGAAAATCGACAAATGTACAATTTTTCAGCTTTCTGGCATTCTCTTCATTAATAATTTGTGCGGCAAAATCGTTTCTGTTCACAGCGATCAGGGCCTCGAGAAGTTCCGGGTTTCCTTCTGTCGCATACCCTGCCTTTTTCCACCCCTTAATGCCATCTCTCATCCAGTAGACATTTTTGTAACCATTGGCAACCGCCAACCTGGCGGCGTGATAAGATTTCCATCATGTGTTTGACGCACAATAGGTTACAATGGGCGTATCTTTGTCTTTTGGGAGTTGAGAGATGTCAAAGTCGACCTCAGTCAGAGGCATGTCCGTACGTTTGTGATCCTTCGGAACCAAACATGTTATGTGAATTGTGGCGGAAGGATGCCCTTTCATGAAGTCGGTTGTATGACTGTGACAGGCAACGATTGTCGCCCCCTCTTCATGAAGTTTTTTTGCTTCTTCCAAGCTGACCGCCGTGAATCCGTCTCCCCCCTTTTGAGGGGCGGGCACCTTTGCAGCAAGACCCCAAGAGGAGAGTCCAACGACTAAAAATAATGATAAAGTAAGAATCGATGTCTTTCTGTGCATCTTTAACCTCCTTTCTCTCTGTATGTTGATGTTTTTTGAACAATTGCCAACTGTTAAATATTGGTATAACAGCTACGAACCATACGATTTAATTTCAGCAATATTTGTACCGATCATCTGAGAAGCATAATAAATTTTAAAACTACCCGGAGTTAAAACAAAAAATAGTTTTCTGTTTTCAAAAAGCTCGTTTTTAAGAATGGTAAATGGGTGCAATATTCACCCCTTTCTTTTAAATATAAGTGAATAATGCACCCATTCTCTGTCTTATCGATTGACTGACAGAGACTTTTTTTGTTATGAATAACAGACATCCTGAAAAAGTTATTCAAATCGGTTATTTCTATTCGATAGGTCAGCGATTCACCTCATGCCGCCATCAGGAAAACATTACCGGACAATTTTAGACAGTATCGCCGATGGCGTTTTCACGGTGGATATGAATTGGAAAATAACCTCATTCAACAAAGCTGCGGAAAATATTACCGGCATTAGTAAAAAAGAAGCGATAGGGAAACGGTGTTCTAAGGTTTTCAGAGCGGATGTGTGCGAAAATGGATGCATTCTCCGGCACACAATTAAGACTAAAAAACCCGTCTACAATATGCCGGTTTATATCATCCGTGCCGATAAAAAATCCATTCCCATAAGTGTAAATACCACCCTATTGAGAGACGATGATGGTCGAGTTATAGGAGGCGTTGAAACCTTCAGAGACCTGTCAGACGTCAGCAAGCTGCGCAGGGTGATCTTAAAACAACTGTCTTTTGATGATATTATAAGTAAAAATAGTAAAATGGTCAGGTTGTTCTCAATGCTTCCTCTGATTGCCGATAGCCATAGCACGGTTTTACTTGAAGGTGCCAGTGGAACCGGCAAGGAGATTTTTGCCCGGACGATCCATAATAACAGCAAGAATCGTAATGGACCCTTTATTGCTATAAATTGTGGAGCATTGCCCGAAACCTTGTGTGAGTCTGAATTATTTGGTTATAAGGCAGGTGCGTTTACCGACGCCAAGAAAGATAAACCCGGCCGGTTTGCCATGGCCCAGAACGGTACTATCTTTCTTGACGAAATCAGTGATGTATCAAAAGCCGTTCAGATAAGGCTTTTGCGTGTCCTGGAGGAAAAAGTTTATGAACCTTTGGGTTCAACAAAAACGATCAAAACCAATGCCAGGGTCATTGCGGCCACTCATCAGAATCTGGAAAAGTTGGTTGAGAAAAAGAAGTTCCGCGAGGACCTCTTCTTTCGTATCAACGTCATGAAACTGTCTTTACCGAAGCTTTCAGAAAGAAAAGAAGATATCCCGCTTTTAGCGAACCATTTTATCGAGCAATTTAATCATCTAACCGAAAAAAAAATTGTCGCCATGACTCAGGAGGCAATGGCGGTGCTCATGCTATACGATTGGCCGGGAAATGTTCGTGAGCTTGAGAATGCTATCGAACATGCATTTATTCTTTGCAGAGGAAAGCTGATTCGTTTGCAACACTTACCGCAAAGCGTTGTCCCTGTAAACGATACTATGCTTGTACCTACTGGCCTGACTCTGAAGGAAGTTGAAGGGCATGCAGTTCTTCAGGCGCTTGAGAGAAATCAATGGAAAAGGATGGCTACAGCTAGGGAATTAGGAATTGATAAAAATACGTTGCGTCGAAAAATAAAGCAATACGGTCTTGTCGAGCCATTGAGAGACATTTGAAAAATATCAGACTTTGTTGGAGAAATCAAAAATGGTTTCCTCAAAGCCATTTCAGAATATTAGTTAAGCATCCCATAATAAGGTGAATATTTGGAAACTTTTCACCAATGTCCCCATTTTTATCCACGGATGATGTAGCGGGAACACTTTCTGCACCAACCCCCCTTTACATATTTCCTTTCCCGCCGAACCGGGCTGTCGCCCGCCACGTCATGATTAAATTCGGCGATAGCCGATAACACCTCCGGACTGCACTTTCTCCCACCCCTTTTGGGTCGCGACAAGAACTGTCGGGTGTACATGAGCCGGGATGATGTCGACCACGGCCGACCGACCCTCCGGCTTAATGTGCAGTATTCGCGACTGCTCGGGCGCCTCACGAGTCGCCGCCAGCGCCGCCTTGGGACGGGCGCGTACCTTCCTGACCTTGGCTTTTTGCGCCGTAAAGGGCTTGCCAACTTTTGCGATTGCGCTGACGACTCGGGTACTGCCCGCTTCCGCCATAGCCCGGTCAATGTTACGCGTGCTCGTGAGCGTGCTCAGCGATATCACCTGAGCCTCCTTCAGGACTTCCGGTGCTGGGCGGAAGCTGTCAACGTAGTAGCATTTCACAACCGTGTGGCTGGTCATGGTCAGTTTGCAATTAGGTTTTTTGAATTTCCTGAACTCTTCGTTGTTACTGATTTCCCAGTGGGAGAACGCGAAGCTTTCGTTTTCAGCAGGCGCTTTCAGAGTCACCTCGGCGCGGTTGCCGTAGATCCGGTAAAGATTTCCGAAGCCGTCGCCCCGGTCGCCAAGATCCTTGCTGCAGCTGATACTGGCGACCGCACCGACACAACGCACATCCAGTACCTTTTGGTCATTCGGCGCAGTCCACGTGCTCGCCGCGGCCCGGAAAATGAGCTCTTTGATCCGAGGCCGTTTGGGCAGTGGCAACTCCGGCGAAAATGATAGCCGCATTCGCAGCTTCGACCAGAGGGGCATTTCAGCCAGCTTCTGTTTGATGCTGACCGTTTCGCCGCTGGCGTTGCTGGCGGAGCCGGCATCGCTCAGAATGGTGTTCAACAGGTCCAGCGAGGAAGTCGACGGTTTGCTTGCGCTGACCTTGTTGTCGCTGAAGTGATAGGTCCAGGACCACGGCCGCGGGTTGTTGCTGCGGGTCGCATAGAATTCCCGGCTGCGGCGCATGGAGCCGTCCTGATCCGACTCGATGCTGATGATCGCGTTGCCCGAGGCCGGTAGCGCCGGTCCCTTTTCATCGAACTCGATCGCGGTGAGTGCCAGATTCGCCAGTGTTATGCGCTGTTTATCAGGAAGAATCAGCCCGTATTCGACCGGGTCCAGCGTGAGGGTACTGGTCTTGTTCAAGCATTTCAGTTGTTTTGGCGTTTGGCCCTTGGTGAGTCCAAACTCTAGTTCAACACCGACCTCCTTGTCGAAACCGTAGTTTTCCAGCAACTGCCGTTTCAGGACGTTCTGGTTGTCCTCGAATATCGGCTTGAGCGACTTGACCATCTGGTTGACGGTTGCCGCGTCGAACCCGGTCGCCGGTTTCAACAATTCGCTGATCTTGCTGAACACCTTATCCATCTGCCAGTTGACCGACACCGACCGGAGCACCGTTGCTTCGTAACTTCTTACCATCAGGTACAGTGATTTCTGCAGGGAAATCCTCGCTCTCTGGCCCAGGCCGGAAATCGCCTGTACCGCTTCCACGTCCAGTCTGGCGAGGGTTTTCTGGCGTTCTTTCTGGAGGGTCTGCAGGCTCTCGGCATTCTCCACAAGCCGCGCATAGCCTTCCGTCACGACCTGCAGTGCGCTCAGCAGATCCGCGAACAGCTCGGTTTTGTCCTGATTCAGGATCTGGATTTCGCCCGTGAGCTCCTCCCACTCGGGGCTCTGTGCTTTAAGCTTCTCCAGTTCGGCCTCGATCTCGCTTTCGGGCACCTGCAGTGCGCCGATGGCCTCGCCGGCAAGGGAAACCGCGTCGCCAAGCCCATCGCCGACCACTGACAACTTGCTGGGATCCTTGACCTCCTTTCCCTTCTTCTTTGCTTTTTCGGCGGCCTCAGCGGCCTTGTCCATGGCCTTCTTCGTCTTGTCAATGGCCTTGCCCATCTTGCTGGTTGTATCGACGACATTGCCGTCGGGCAAGTCCGCGGCGAAAGCGCCCAGTTTGCCGACAGTGCCGAGGACAGGCTGGCCGACAGGGATAACCTGGGTGATGGCCGCAGCCATCTTGACCGCAGCCTTGATCTGGGCCTTGAGGTGCAAGTCCTGGGACGTCTGTGTATACAGTTTGCTTTCCAGTCGGCCGAGCTTGTTGGCCATTTTATTGAGTCGGCCGCGCAACACGTCGAGGCGCCCGGCCGCCCCGCGGACTTTGTCCTCCGCATCGGCGACGTTTTTCGCAACCTGAGTTGTGTCGCTGTTCAGGGTCGATATGGTGTCCGATATCGCGCTCGTGGCGCTCTGGGCCTCATTTTTTCTGTCGGTCAGCCAGTGCTCGAGCAAAAGGGTCCGAAGGGCCCGGCCAGTTTCGATTTCGTACAATCGCATATTGCTCTGGAGCGACAGCAGCGGCATGTATCCGGCGGGGTTGCCAAAGTAGTCCAGCTGCGTGAGGATTTTCTGTCGCATCGCTGCGACGTCGGAGTGGGCGCCAAACCATTTTGCGGTTCCAGCGTTCTGCCATACCTTTCCCGGCTGGCCCGATTTTGGCATCTTTGCTGACAGGGCCGCGTTGTACCATTCGAGATACTGGCGAACGGATTCCCGGTTGTTCCCCAGAAAGGCATCCCTCAGGTATCGCAGCACCGCCTGTATCTGCAACGGATGCAGCCACCAATTCTGACCGGCGCTGAATTTGGGCGCCGGCGACTTGCCGGCCATGTTCTTCGGCCTCTGAGCGGTGTAGCTTCTGCCGCCCTTGGTTTTCGTGTGCCTGGACGAGCTGTAATCGATATTTCCGTATTTGTTGAACCAGTGGTGCCAGAGCTTGAGTTTGTAGTGTTTGCTTTCAGTGGGTGTGCCCGCACGCCCGCCGGAAACGTTGCGCGCGCTGTTGCCAGCCCTGCCGCCGGTGCTCTCCGCCAGCGCCGCCACTGCGTTGACGTTTGTGGTGACCGCACTGGCGTTGCCCGGTTCCCCGGGTTTTCCGGGAGCCAGCGCGTCGGTACCGTTGGTGGGCACGGCGTTGGTGCCATCTTTCCCGCTTGCCCAACTGTTGAGGCCCCACCACCACTCGTACTCTATATAAACCGCCGGTGGGTCGAACTTGGCGTTGCAGTAGGTCGTCTTTATGCCGCTGTCGGTGACTCGGTACTTGCGCGACGTGTAGCCATACATCCTCTTGCCGTCCGTGCCTTTCAGCCCGAATCCAGCGTGTTGCCCGTTGCCGCCGTTGGTGACGAAGCGTTTTATGGATTCCCGGGGCGGTGTTGTCAGCTTGCTGATGTACACGTCGATTTTACCGCCGTGCCTGCCGTGGGCGCCGTCATCCGCCTTCGTCTTGGCCGTCGGATTTGCATCTTTTGCCTTGGCGGTTTGCCAGGCCAGAGGCGTGGTGTTGATGCGGCCCTTAGGGCCGAAAGTGAGTTCGCGCGCGTAAATTGTGACGTCGCACTCGGGCAGCCGAAGCTCACCGTGAATTTCCAACCGGTCGCACGCGATCAGGAGCGAGCGGGTAGCTACCCGAGGATTGCCCGGATTGAGCTTCTGCATGGGGTCGACATGAAATGACTTGTGAAGCCCGTTTTTATTTCCCGCCTGAAAAATGAGGTCCATCCCCGTCACCGTATGGTTTTGGGATCCGTCCGTATTCGATGTGGACGAACGCGAGAGATACAATGTGCTGGAGGGCGCTGCCGGTTTTGGTGAGCTATTGAGAAAGGTCCTATGATCCATACCCATTACCTCCTTGTATTGATGTGATATGTGATAAGACGTTGCTTTTTATGGGAAGGACTACAACCGTTTTTTCATTTTGTTACTCCTTTCCGATTCAAATGTCAAAAGCTAATGAGAGCGCAATCACTCGCCCGAGCAAATATACAGCCTATTTGTTATTTAGATTAAGCCTTTTTTTATTTCAAGTAGCAGATTTTAAGCCCAGAGGTCAACGTGGGATAGATATTGATGTCTTGAAGTTGTAAGTTCTTTGAAGCGTTTGTGCTGTAACAATTGAGTTGCTGCCACTTTGACTGGACAGTCGCCGACCTTCGAAAGATGGTTTCTTAAAACCTCATCTACGTATGCACAGATACTCCATCCAAATTTATTTTAAACACCGCAGAGTCTCCGGTGGATTTTATAAACCGATTTAACGATTGCTCTTGATTCTTTTGGCCTCGGATAGTGATCTAACGGAGCTCCCGGCAGATAACTCTGAATTTGAATTCCACGCATTGGATTGCTTCTTTCATTCATCTTCCAAAAAAGGTGGCGTGCTGTTATTTCATCATTGGCGGCAATTGCCTCCATCAGTTCTGCTTGGGACTTGAAATGATCTTTATCGCCATTTGAAATCCTAACTACCAAAGGTGTCGGAGTGTCTACCCGATATACCTCAGATCCAAGCCCTTTGTATAACTGGGCACAAGGCATTTGAGGATAAGGATTTAAAACTGCGTTGATTACTTTGCTGTAGTAATTCACCATTAGCGACTTTTAAACCAAAATTGAAGACTTTCACGAGTGTCGATAAATTGAGAGTATCCTACTCAGACGAAAGATTGTGATATCATCAAAATCGGGACCAAAATAAACCTAAACCATTTTTCGAAACGCCAATCTTGCGGATTTTTGACGATGAACAAAGGCGGACGCTACTTTTTTTTACTTTATTTCTTCCGAGGTCTAAACCTCGGAAGAAATATCAAAAAAGAGAGCGGCTCAAATCTTGAATAGTTGCTCTGATCAAATCTAACCGGCAATGGCTTTCATGTCAAAAACCTTGTTTTTACTGAGTTTACTGCGTGACAGACACCTGAATACCTCCATCCCATAAACTTATCAATAAGGTTGCATCCATTGTTCGTTGCGATCGGAACCAGATCTAACCAAACTGAAAATTCTTGACACCCATATTTCAATATATTAGAAAATTACCCGTTTTCCGGATATCCGTATTGCCCCCTATTCGGTGAAGAATCTATCCCTATTGCAGCGAAGCCCTCCATAGCGGGTACATTCCGGGCAAGCGCAACAGCGAGGTGCTCGTGGTGAATACGCCGCCCAGCTGGTAAAGGAACCGATACGTCATGCAGCGCACACCGTTTTCGCTCGTAACATACCGATATAACGGTAAAATTTATGTTGGTTTGGCATTAGGGCAACGAATCTGGGAACTTAACCGGGCCTTTGAAATCGTTGGCCGACCCCATCCTTCTGCATCTGGTGAGGATGCCCCCGTTCGGTCGATGCTATCCATCTTGAATGAATGGGATGGATGGCTCTCTTGCCTTCAGGAGGTTGCAAGCATCATTCTAGACGCTTCAGAGCAAGAAAGCGTGGCGCTCGACCAGGTCGAACTTCTAGCACCGGTGCCCGCCCCCGGTAAAATGATGAACGTTGGGTTGAACTTTTACGATCACGCCCAGGAGATGGGCATAGAGGTCCCGGAAGATTTTAAGCCATCCTTTTTCTGGAAGGGAGATCGAAACTGTATTATCGGCCCCAGCCAACATATTCGACTTTCCTCAAAGTATGTCGACTGGGAAGCCGAACTCGCAGTTGTCATCGGCAAGCCTGCAAAAAATGTCAGCCCTGAGGAAGCCATGGAATATGTGGCCGGTTTTACCTGTCACAATGATGTGACGGACCGGCACCTGATGATGCAGGCAGATGGAAGTCTGAACTTTCTGGCAGGAAAAGCTCGTGACACTTTTGGACCGTTGGGACCGGCCCTGGTGCCGACCGATCAAATTTCCGACCTGGAAACCCTGCCCATCCGCTGTCTGGTCAACGGGAATTTAATGCAAAACACCGGGGTCAACCGAATGATCTGGGGACCGGCCCGGTGCGTCGCAGCCCTTTCCAGGCTGTTCACGCTTCAGCCGGGAGACGTGGTTGCTTTAGGGACCGGCAGTGGCGTCGGTTGGATCCATGGGATGCACCTCGGTCCAGGTGATCTTCCCAAGGCCAGGGAGCGTATGATGCAGGGGGGCGGCATATTTCTGAAAGCAGGTGACACGGTGACCGTGGATATCCCCGGTGTGGGTTGCCTGGAAAACAAGGTGGCGGCATGATGAGTCAACGGGGCAAAGCAAAGGATCGGGTAACCCCGATGGTAAAGGAATCGGAGAGCTCGCCGATACGCCAAATGATGAAAATGATGGAGGAGCGTTCGGATCTTCTGAACCTTTCGGCCGGTGAGGCCGCTTTTAACGCGCCTGAAGAACTCATCGAGGCGGCCGTCTCGGCCATGCGAGGCGGGCACAACCGGTACACGTCCACCACCGGAAACCCCGAGATTCGAAAGGCCGTTGCCGCGTTTTTAAAAGCGCAAATGGGTGTAACTATCGACCCGGAAGAAAATCTTCTGATGACCGTCGGCGGCATGGAGGCCATATTCCTTGCCTTTCGTCTCCTGGTTGAAGGCGGCGACGAAGTGTTGCTGCCGGATCCGGGCTGGGGAATTCTGCGGCCCATCACCGAAAGGCTGGGAGGGGCCCTGCGCTTCTACCCGCTGAAAAAGGACGATACCTGGACTGTCGATCCGCAGGCCATCCTGGACAACCTTCACGACACCACCAAATTGCTTGTGATCAATACACCCTCCAACCCCACGGGGGCTACTCTTTCGCAAGAAGGGTTTAGGGCCGTGCTTGAGAAAGCAAGGAAATACGGTGTCTTCGTGCTCTCTGACGAGGTGTACCACAATTACCTCTTTGAGGGAGATCACGTGAGTGCGCTTCAGTTCGATCACCTGGACCATGTGATCATGGTCAACAGTTTTTCTAAAACGTTTGCGGTCACTGGCTGGCGATTAGGCTACGCGGTTGCCGACCCCTGGATTATTCGTCAAATGAGCGTTTTCAAAGAGACCGTCTCCTTGTGCTCCTTTTCCATCGGTCAGTGGGCGATGGCCAAGTATCTTGCCACAAGCCGCCCATACTTGGATTTTGTCAAAGCGCTATGCCGCAGCAACATGGAACGTCTGGTAGACGGCTTAAATTCAATTCCCGGCGTCAAGTGTCCGAGGCCTACAGGTGGTTTCTATGTTTTTGCCGATTTTTCCGGGATCGAACCATCAGACGAAATCCTGTTTGGTCGCCTATTGGATGGAGGCGTGGCCGTGGTGCCGGGTGGATTTTTCGGATCCCAAGGTGCGGGCCACGCTCGAATCATGTTTGCGACCGATCGGAACCTGATCGATGAATCCCTGATCCGCATAAAAGCCGCCCTGACGAAATAGATCTCGGTTATGATCTGAAAACGATGGAGGACAATGACAACAAGACAATCAGCGCAAACGTTGATGCTGGGCAACGAGGCCATTGCCCGAGGGATTTTGGAGGGAGGCGCTTCCTATGCCACCGGCTATCCGGGAAACCCGTCCTCGGAAATCCTTGAAACCTTGTTCAAATGGGGTGAAACGCATGGTGCGGCCGTAGAGTGGTCGGTCAATGAAATCGTGGCCCTGGAGGCTGCTGCCGCCTTTGCCTTTTCGGGAAAGCGGGCAGCGGTCACCATGAAACAAAACGGATTAAATGTGGCCGCCGACTTCCTGACCACAGTTTCCCTGGATGAGCTGTCGGGTGGTTTGCTGGTGGTGGTTTGTGACGACCCGGGTCCGCTTACCAGCAGCAATGAACAGGATTCCAGACACTTCGCCAAAATTGCCCAAATACCCCTGCTCGAACCCGCCACCCCTCAGGAAGCCAAAGAAATGGCGGCCTACGGGCTCAAGTTATCCCAACGATTTAAGGTCCCATGCCTGCTCAGAGCGGTTTCACGCCTGTCGCACGGCCGAGGTCCGGTCAGAATCAGTCCGATCCCTACTCAGGAAGAGGCCGCGCACTTTGACACATCGCGCCCCAAAGTCGGCCTGCCTTTTCTGGTAACCCAGAATCACGCCCGACTGATCAAGCAGCGGGAAGCTTTACGGGTCGAATTTGAGACATCCACCTGGAATAGTTACACCGGGCCCGAAAACGCCTCGATTGTGGTCATAGCGTCCGGCCTGAGTGCTATTTACGGATACGAAGCCATTCAAATGCTTAATCTCGTTGAACAGGTGGGTCTCCTAAAGCTTGGAACTACCTGGCCTGTCCCAACCGAGCAGATTTTAGTTCGGCTTGAATCTGCTCGGACGGTTCTGTTTTTCGAGGAGGTGGATCCTTTTACCGAAGACGCGGTCAAAGTGATTTGTGCAGAGAATCTAAGCCGTCTAAACCGAATTAAATTTCTGGGAAAAAATGACGGGTTCGTTGCCGGACCAAACGGCCCCGCTGTGGGTGAGATGAGCACGGATGTTGCCCGTTCTGCCTTAGTCCGTCTGTTCGGCCTCGAGGCCAATCAACCAGCGGCGCCTTCCGAGGAGTTGCTTGTGCGGGCCCGGGAGATGTTGGTTCCGAGGGAACTTTCCTTCTGCCAGGGCTGTCCCCACCGTGCGTCGTTTTACGCCCTCAAGACCGCCCTTGAAATGGACGGCAGGGACGGCTTTGTGGTGGGAGACATCGGATGTTACGGCCTGGCGGCCGGCACCACCGGTTTCCAGCTCATCAAAGCGCTTCACTGTATGGGATCCGGCATGGGTAACGCCAGCGGTTTCAGTCGCCTGAAAAGATTCGGCTTCGAGCAGCCTGTGGTGGCGGTGGCCGGTGACTCCACATTTTTTCACGCCGGCCTGCCCGCTCTGGTCAACGCCGTACACCAAAAGGCCGATGCCGTTTTTGTCATTTTAGACAATTCCGTAACTGCCATGACCGGCTTCCAGAGTAACCCGGCAACCCCGTCATCGGTCGCCAAAGGCAAACAGCGATTGCGGATCGAGGATCTGGCCGCAGGTATCGGCGTCCAAACCAGCGTGCTCGACCCGGTCGCCGACGTCCATGCCGCGACAACGGCAGTTCTCGATGCGCTTGAGGCGGGGGGCGTGCGCTTGCTGGTATTTCGGCATGGATGCACCACCTTTTTCCAAAAAGGATCCCGGCCAGACACTCGATCTGAAATCTACGTGGACACCGAAAAATGTCTAGGTGACCAATGTGGCTGCAACCGATTCTGCAGCCGCATCCTGAGCTGTCCGGCCATCCTGTTTGACGTTGAAACCGGTGTGGCTCACATCGATGAACCGGTCTGTACGGGTTGTGGACTGTGCGTTCAAGTGTGTCCACGGGAGGCAATTTTACTCGAGGAACCTGAAGGACAACGCCTATGAAAGGATCGACCAACGTTGTGATCACAGGCGTCGGCGGACAGGGAAACGTGTTGGCAGCCCGTCTGCTGGCAATCGTGGCCCTCAAGAAGGGGTTGCAAGTTGCGGTCGGCGATGTGTATGGGCTGACGCAACGCGGCGGGTCTGTCGCCAGCCACGTCCGGTGGTCCGAAGATCGGCGGCTGTCCCCCCTCGTGCCACAAAGCGCCATGGATATTCTGATCGCATTTGAACCGCTGGAGGCCTTGCGGATCCAGGTTCAGTACGGGCATACAGCTACGAAGGCCCTGGTAAACGAATCCCCGGTCATGCCCATCGGGGTTCAGGCCGGCCGATTTTCTTACCCGCGACCAGGCGATTTGTGGTCCTTGCTCCTAGAAATCACGGGGAGTTGTCACAAAATCGCAGGTTCCGAGGCTGCAAGGGCCCTGGGAAATATTCAAACCCTGAACACCGTCATGCTGGGCGCCCTGTGCGGTTCTGGTTTGACGGCGTTTGAGGCCGCCACCTTCGAGGAAACGATTCGAGAAGAACTGCCAACCCGATTCAGGGACGTCAACCTAGATGCCTTTCAACGAGGGCTTGCCTTGGGTCGTTCCGAGGATGAGTCGTCTACGGACGGAATGGAAGCACTGCCCACAAGGCAAAGTCAGAACCACTGATGGGTAGTAAAATCTGATGCAACACCATAGGAAACTCGATAACATGCGAATCGAAGGATCCCGGAAACTTGTTCAGCATGTGCAGCAGGCCGGCATGTGCATCAGCTGTGGGGCCTGCCTAGAAATATGTCCTTACTTCAACCATTACAAGGGGCAAACGCTTCAATTATTTCCCTGCGATTTAGAGAAAGGCCGCTGCTATGCGCACTGCCCGAAAATCGAGGTGGACCTGGATGAACTATCCAGGCGACTTTATGGAACCACTTATAAGGGGCTTGATATTGGTGTGTATCGATCGATTCTGGCTGGCCGAGCGGGTGCCCGGATGCCCAAAGGCCCCTACCAAGGTGGTGGCACCACGAGTGCATTGATGGCATTTGCACTGGCCTCCGGCCTTATTGATGCGGCCGTCCTTACCGACCAAAAGGGGGGCTGGCCAGATCCAAGGATCGTCACGAATGAGAAAGAAGTCATAACGTGCGCTCTGAGCAAGTTCACGGCGGCCCCAACGCTGGCGGCCTTTAACCGCGCCGTCCATCAGGGGTATCAACGACTGGGGGTCGTGGGAACACCTTGCCAGATAACGGCCCTGGCGCAACTGAAAGGAAATCCACTAGAAATTGACGATTTCCAAGATCCGGTGGCCTTGTCCGTGGGACTGTTCTGCAACTGGGCCCTTGAACCCCGGTCGCTGATGACCTTCCTCTCTTCTCTCCTCGACATCTCCCGGGTGAAGCGCATGGATATCCCGCCTCCGCCGGCGGACGTTTTAATCGTTAGAATGGAGGATAGGGTTCTAGAAATCGCCTTGAAAGACATTCGTCATCTCATCCCGACAACTTGCTTTATTTGTCCGGATTTGACTTCGGAATGGGCGGATCTTTCTATCGGCATGGTCGAGGGGAAAGTTGGCTGGAACACACTCATTGTCCGAACAGAGGCGGGGGAGCAAATCGTGCGACAAGCAGAAAATGCGGGATACCTTGAGACAGCGTCCATGCCCAAGGAAAATGTCGCCCATCTGTCTGATGCCGGACGTGCAAAAAAGGGGCGGGCGTTTCGCACCGCTGTTCGACAAAACGCGGTCAACGCTGACAAAGGACGATCTGCCCTCCATGTTCCAGACGAGGTGATTCAGCGACTCACCACCAATCAGAAATCTAACGGGTGACCACAGCCAAACGCAAATAAGGGCCGCATGGATGATAACGGCATTCCTTCAACGGTGTGGGTCTAGATCCGTCTACTACGGGATCAGTCGATATAATACCCGCCGTTGACATCTGTGACCTCGCCCGTCACCCAATCGGCGGCCATGAAATAGACAACTGCCTTGGCGATGTCGGCACCGACACCAGGACGACCTGCCAGATATCGCAGCAACATTTCTGGTTTATTATCCAGCAGCTCCTGGGTGCGGGGGTTGAGGACCAGGCCCGGGCAAATGGCATTCACGGTAATTTTTGGCGCCAGCTCACGGGCCAGTCCACGGGTGAAACCCAGTACACCAGCCTTGGCAGCGGCATAGGCCGCACGGCTGATGGAGTTTTCATCCCCTCCCTGTTTTCCCGAAAGCGAACTGTTATTGATTACCCGCCCTCCGTGCTCTGATGCCAGCATATTAGGGCCCACCGCATGGATCCAGTTAAAAAGGCTGGTGACATTGACGTTCCAGATATGCTGCCACTCATCTGTTGACAGATCGATGATGTGCTTTGGCGTTGAAGCGCCGGCGATATTCACCAATCCGAAAATGTCGCCGTATTGATCGATGGCCGAGGCACCCATTTCTTGAACGCGGTCATAATCGGAAACGTCACCCGGAAGTGAGATGACCTTACATCCCATCTCTTTCACCTGGGATTCAGTGCGCGTCAAGGCCGCCTCGTCGATATCGTTGAGCGTCAACGATGCGCCGCATTTGGCCAGGGCCAATGCACAGGCAGCACCGATGGCACCGCCGGCAGCTGTGACGATGACACTTTTTCCTTTTAAATCGACATACAATTCCATCTTTTTCCTCCTATCTTCCGTATTGATAGACGCTTACCTGAAAAGTCAATCGGAGATCACCTGGATATTGCAAGATTCAGGTATCAATTTACCAACGGGTAGTGGCAGGCTACGACTTGTTCGCCGGCGATAGTCTGAAGCTCAGGGGTTATGCGGTCGCATTTTTCCCCTTTTCGGGGGCAGCGAGGATGAAAGCTGCATCCCGACGGCGTATCAAGGGGACTTGGCAGATCGCCCTCCAGAACAACCTCATCTGACTTTTTTTGTGGATTGGCGACGGGAACTGCCGAGAGCAGTGCATGGGTGTACGGGTGGCGAGGGTGTGCATACAGCTCGCCGCTCGGCGCAGATTCCACGATCCGCCCAAGATACATAACGGCCACGCGGTCGGCGATGTGCCGTACGACACTCAAGTCGTGGGAAATAAAAATGTAGGTCAACCCGTATCGTTCCTGAAGATCCACGAGTAAATTCAAAATCTGAGCTTGAATCGAAACATCCAGGGCCGAAACCGGCTCGTCGGCAATGATCAGTTCCGGATTTAGCGCCAGCGCCCGGGCGATGCATACCCGTTGTCGTTGTCCCCCGGAGAATTCATGGGGATAGCGGTGAGCACTTTCCGCGTGCAGCCCGACCACCTCCAGAAGTTCGCCAATTCGCGCTGTAATCTGGTTGGACGGGAGACTCCGGTGCACCCGCAATGGCTCTCCGATGATCCGGCCGATGGTGTGCCGGGGGTCCAATGAGGAATAGGGGTCCTGAAAGATGATCTGCATCTTCTGCCGCAGTTGCCGCAAGCGGTGGCTTTGGCTGGTCATTACATTTACATCGTTGAACCGAACCTGGCCCGATGTCGGCGCCTCGAGCCTGAGAACACAACGGCCAAAAGTGGTCTTGCCGCAGCCGGATTCTCCAACTAAACCGAAGGTCTCGCTGCGTTTAACCGTTAAGCTAACACGATCGACGGCCTTTACCAGTGCTGTTTTCCTTCGTACCCAACCACTGGATTTGACCTTGTAGTATTTCCGCAACTCTTTGACATCCAGCAATACGTGATCATTCATGACGCCAACACCTCACGGAACGCTCGGGACCGGCCTCGAAGATCGGAGGTTCTTCCGAGCAGCGTTCGAACTGGAAGTTACAGCGAGATCTGAATGCACAGGCCGTGGTCAACTCATAGAGACTGGGCACGATGCCACTGATAGCCTGAAGCCGGCGATTGGCAGGGACGGGCCGGTCCATTTTCGGAATGGCGGCCATCAACCCCTGGGTGTACGGGTGCAGCGGGGCTTCGAAGAGCGGGTTGACGGGGGCTTGCTCAACGATCTTGCCAGCATACATGACTGCGACCTGCTGGGCCGTCTGGGCCACGACGCCGAGATCGTGTGTGATCAGGAGAATAGAGGCGTTAAATTTAGTTTGCAGCCGGTTCATGAGCCTGATGATCTGGGCCTGGATGGTTACATCCAAGGCGGTCGTGGGCTCGTCAGCAATAATCAGTTTAGGGTTGCAGGCCAAGGCCATGGCGATCATGATGCGTTGGCGCATGCCCCCGCTCATTTGGT
>JASFFJ010000055.1:0-18855 GCA_050124355.1 Desulfobacterales bacterium
CGATTTCGGTGCCTGACAAAGACGGAACGGAACTGGCGGTATTATTGATTGAATGTCGCAATAACAACGCGGATGTCCGGGACACGTTGATCAAACATCTGCACGGTCTGATTCACGCAGAAATTGGCATTGATTGTAAAATCGAGATAGTGCCCCGCAACAGCGTCCCGCGGACGACATCGGGAAAACTGGCCCGTTCGGCCATGCGAACCGATTATATTAACCGGAAAACAGCGACGGCCAAAGATTTAGGTTGATTGGTTAATAAAATTCTCAACATACGAAATAAACATAATCCAGGTCTGAATACGCATATGATTGAATTGGGCTATCGACATTAATCCCATCCTATCATATATAATAACAGTAGAGAATCGATATGACTGAAGAAATGAAATCATCTGAAAGTGGCCAACAGCAACCCGAGCGCATCCTGCTCGTAGATGACAATCCCACCAATCTGCAGGTCCTGATGGGAACCTTGGGGGGCAAGGAATACAAACTCTTGATCGCAAAAAATGGTGAAACCGCCTTGAAGATTGGCCGCCAAGCATCGCCGGATCTAATTCTGTTAGATATCATGATGCCGGGGATGGATGGCTTCGAAGTGTGCCGTCGCCTGAAGGCAGATCCCGATACCCAGGAAATACCGGTGATTTTTCTCACAGCCCTTGTCGACACAGCAGACAAAGTGCACGGGCTGGATCTGGGGGCGGTTGATTATATCACCAAACCGTTTCAGCCTGAAGAAGTCATCGCCCGGGTCAACACCCATCTCACGATATACCGGTTAAAAAAAGATCTGGCGCTCAAGAACGAACAGCTGCGGGACATGAATGAGAATCTGGAACGTAAAGTCGCCGAACGCAGCCAGCAGCTCTTAAAAAGTCGGGAAGGGGTTATCTTCGGCATGGCCAAACTGACGGAAGCACGGGACGATGACACTGGCAAGCATCTGGAACGTATCTGCAGATATGTTGACATCCTTGCCCGCGAATTGTCAAAAAGCGATCCGGAGCTCGATGAAAAATGGATAAATACGGTTTCTACGACCGCAGCCCTGCATGATATCGGCAAAGTCGGCATTCCGGACGCCGTCCTCCTCAAACCCGGACGTCTAACGGATGATGAGCGCAATATTATGCAGAATCATCCGGCTATCGGCGGAGATGCATTAATAGAAATGAGGGATCATTGGGGCGCCAGCGCATTTCTGGCCCGGGCCATCGAGATTGCGTTGGGCCATCATGAAAAATGGGATGGCAGCGGCTATCCATTTGGTATTACGGGAAATGCGATCGCTCTGGCAGCCCGGCTGGTCGCGCTGGCAGATGTTTATGATGCACTTACCTGCAAACGCGTTTACAAGGCGCCCATGCCCCATGAAAAGGTCCGGCAGATTATCATCGAAGAATCCGGCAAGCATTTTGATCCGAAAGTGGTCGACGCATTTCTCGCAGCGGAGGATCAATTTCAAACCGTCGCCCTTGAAATGCAATCGGAAGGGAAAAAGGAAAATGACTGAAGAAAAAGTGTTGCTCGTCGATGACAATCCCACCAATTTGCAGGTTTTGGTGGGAACATTGGAGGGCAGAGACTATAATCTCTTGATCGCAAAAAATGGTGAAAAAGCTCTGACGATAGCCCGCAAAGCACGACCGGATTTAATTCTGCTGGACATAATGATGCCGGGGATGGACGGATACGAAGTCTGCCGTCAACTGAAAGCCGATCAAACCTTACAGGAGATACCGGTGATTTTCCTATCAGCCTTGGGCGATACCAAAGACAAGGTCCAGGGGCTGAATCTGGGAGCAGTGGACTATATTACCAAACCCTTTCAGCCGGAGGAAGTGATTGCAAGGGTCAACACCCACCTGACCATTTATCGCCTGAAACGCGAGGTCCAGGAAAAGCGAGATGAGCTCGAGTACGAACTTCAGATCGTGGCGGAAGAACAGCGCAATCTGCTGCCACAACGACTGCCGCAAATTGAAGGTCTAAAGCTTGCGGCTCATTACGAAACCAGCCGTTACGCCGGGGGCGATTATTACGATATTATTCAGCTTCCCGACAACAATTGGGGATTTATGATGGCGGATGCCGCCGGCCACAGCACCAGCGCGGCCGTCCTTGTTGCAATGACCTGTGCCCTTTTAAGATCCTACCCGGAACCGCCGCTTGAACCGCACAAGGTACTTAAACGTATAAACACGCATCTGTGCAATCTCTCAGATGATAACTTCATCACCGCTATTTACACCGTCTATGATGCCAAAACGCAGACCCTGAGCATCGCGCGGGCCGGCCACCCGCCGCCGATTTTGTATCGTCCTGAAAATGGGAAAGCCATTGAACTGCCGTGCAAGGGCGTCTTCCCCATGGCCATAGATCCCTATGGTGAGGTGCCGCTGACAAAAACGAGGCTTAAAGCTGGCGATCGGCTGCTGCTTTATACGGACGGGATCACAGAGAGGTTTAATCTGCAAGGCCAATGCTACGAGGTTGAGCGGCTATGTCAGAAATTTACTGAAGACTGCGACCATGATGCCCGCAAGTGTACAACGATGATCATGGAGGATGTCAATCGGTTTGCCGATGGGTTGCCTGCTGAAGACGATCAGGCGCTTCTTGTTTTTATGGTGGAATGACCCTCCAATGTGGAACCGATGCCCTGTCCAACTTCTTTCATGCCAAAATATCGACTGCGCACATCACCCTTGTGTGATACTACCCGGAATAACGCTATCAGAATTCGGGTAACCTCATCAGTGCCCGGGAGGCGGGACATGCGGAATATAATTAAGAGATTTTTCGGTTTTCTTACCATTGGTTTGATCTGGTTGCTGCCGGTGATTTTACCGGAGACTCAGGCCCAGCAAACAGCACCTCCCCCATCAACGGCTGCTCCCTCCGCGGCCATAACCATTGAAGATCTGAAATCCAGACGCTTGGCGGTCGAAGGTATGTCGGATATCGATGCCACAGCCAAAGCCCAGAGCCTGACATATATCGATCAAGCGATTCAGGACTTAGATCTGGCCTTGAGCACCAGTAAAAAGGCAAACGAGCTCTCACAGCTCATCCAGACAGCCCCTGAGCGGTTGAAATTATTGCAGGCCGAGCTGAAAAAATCTTTCATGGCGCCTGAAAAAGTCGAGACCCGCGCGCAGCAGATGAGCACCTTAAAACTCGAAAGGCGACTCACCCAGAAGAAAGCTGAACTCGCAAAAGCTCAAAACAGGTTGCGGGAATGGAGTGATCGCTTGACGGCTGAAAAGAATATCATCAATCAAACAGCCGAGCAACTCGCGACCGCAAACAGCCGGCTCATGGACATCCAAACAGAGTTGGAATCTGTATCCGATGCTGCCGAGACAGATATACTCAATAATTCTTTAGTGTTAAGCCTCAAGTCCGAACAAGAAAAATTAACAGCCGAAATTAGATTAAACGAGACACGGCAAAGCAGCTATAACCTGCTCGTAGAATTGCTCAGCACCGAGCGAGACGTCGCCCAGAAGCGGGTGGAAAGCCGCGAGAAAATGTTCAAAAGCTGGCAGGTCGAGGTCCAAAAACGCCGCCAGCAGGAGGCCGTTCAGACCCGGGAGGAAGCCCAAGACGCCATCGTCGAGGTTCCATTGATGCCTAAGATTGTTCAGGACCAATTTGACCTCAACATTCAACTGAGTACCGAGCTGGAAAAGATTACCCGGTATGAAACTGACCTGGCCAAAGAATTGGCAGGTTATCAATCCCGCCTGAAAGCGCTGGAAGCGGAATTTGAAACAGCAAAAAAGAGAGTTGAATCCGCCGTGCTCACCGCGGCCATTGGATTGGCCCTGCGCCAGCAGCGTCTAAACCTGCCCGGTGCTGATGAGTATATTGCGGGGTCCGAGACCCGCCAGATTAAAATGAGTGAAATCAGCGAAAGGCAGATCGAGTTGGATCTGTTGCTGCGGGAGCTTTCCGACCCCAAGGCTTTGGCGGATAGCGTCATCAATTCCGTCAGCTTTCTATCGGATGTCGACCGTAAGTCACTTGATTCGAAAATTCAGGAATTGATAACCAATCGCCTAGATATCCTTCAAAAATTAAAATCAGGCAACAACCGCAGCTTCAAGTTGATCCAGGATATTGAATTTACCGAACAACAGCTGGTCAATACTGCCAAGGATTTCGGTGAACTACTCGATCGACATCTGCTCTGGATTCGCAGTTCCAAACCGGTGGGTATCGGTGACATCAGGAAGCTGCATGTCTCCCTGGGATGGTTTTTCAAACCGGCTTACTGGGACCAATTATTCGAGGATTTGGGGCGGTCATTCCGTCAGAAGCCGGCTGTCTGGACAATCGGTTCACTAATCGGTTTGTTTCTGATTGTCAGTCGCAGATGGACCCGCAGAAAGCTGAGGGATATTGCTGAATGCGTCGAGCAGCGGGTGGAAGACTCCTTCCTGCTGACCATTAAGGCCATTGCGTTGACGGTGGTGCTGGCCGCTGTCTGGCCATTTTTGCTGGCATTTCCGGCCCTACAGTTGACGAGCCTGCGTCAGGCAACCCCGTTTAGCACCGGCATTGCCGGAGGTCTGATCAACGCTCTCGTGCCCCTGATTGCTTTGAGCCTGTTCTATAATATCTGCCGTCTACGCGGTCTGGCCCAGACACATTTTCAATGGCCGGAGTCCGCCCGCCAAACGCTGAGACACAATCTGGGCTGGCTGATCCCCATCGTTACCCTGACCTCTTTTTTCTTAGGAGCGATGTTAACAGTGCCTCAGTTTGAATACAGTGATGCACTCGCCAAATTGTCCCTCATGATCCAGGCCCTAGCTGTATCCATATTCGCCGCGCGTGTCCTGAGATTCGGAGGCGGCATCACATCCGTATTGATTGAAAAGCATCCCCGAAGCTGGCTGTGCCGTCTGCGATACGTCTGGTATCCCCTGACCATTCTTGTGCCGCTCCTTATTCTCTGTCTGGAGGTGATCGGGTATTTTTATTCAGCCATCGAATTACGGAATCTTATCCGCAATACCACCCTTCTGTTAGTGGCTTTGATTATCTTCAACGATCTGGCGCTGCGCATGCTGATGCTGGCCAGCCGCAGGATTGCAATAAAAAAAGCCATTGCAAAACAGGAATTGCATATAAAAACGGCCTCAGACACGGAAGCTGCCGCAGATGTCGGTGGCGCCAATAAGCCACTGATGATGGAATCCATCATCGAAATGAGTGAAATCGACGAACAGACCCGTAAGCTGTTGAAACTGGTTCTGGTCATCTTGGCGCTGGCAGGCATCTGGTTAATTTGGGAGCCCGTTTTTCCGGCCTTCGGCATCTTTCAGGATATCCGATTTTGGAGTTATACGACGATGGTGGACGGGGTTTCAACAACGGTTCCCATCACCCTGGGCAACATCCTTCTGGCAGTCATTCTGGTCGTCACGACGTTCATTGCCAGCCGCAACCTGCCGGGTCTGCTGGAAGTCATATTGTTGAAACGCTTACCGATGGATCCCGGGGCACGATATGCCTACTCAACCGTCTGCCGTTACGCGATCACGGCGATCGGTATCCTTGTTGTTTTCAATACGCTCGGTATCAGATGGACAAATTTGCAGTGGCTAATTGCGGCCTTGGGTGTCGGGCTGGGTTTCGGGTTGCAGGAAATTGTGGCAAACTTTATCTGCGGCTTGATCGTACTATTCGAGCGGCCGTTTAGAATCGGAGATACGGTTACCATCGGCGACATCAGCGGAACTGTATCGCGGATCCGTATTCGAGCAACGACCGTTGTCGACTGGGACAACAAGGAGCTAATCGTCCCTAACAAAGAGTTTATCGTTGGCCGCCTGATCAATTGGTCGCTGTCTGACAACATCATTCGCCTCAAGGTTCCGGTCGGTATTGCCTATGGTTCCGACACAGATCTTGCAGAGGACCTCCTGACCAAGGCAGCCAATAGCAACCCCCTGGTCCTGAAATCCCCTGATCCAAAGGCGGTCTTCTTGGGTTTTGGCGATAATACGCTTAATTTTGAGCTAAGGGTTTATATAAAAAATATCGACAACTGGATACCGATGCTGCACTCTTTGAACCGATCAATTGACAGAGAATTCCGTCAGGCCGGTGTGACGATTGCCTTCCCCCAGCGAGATGTGCATCTGGATGCCACCGGCCCGCTGGAAGTGCGAGTGGTTTCAGAATCAGAAGGGCCATCCATTCTAAGGGAAGCTAAAGCCGGAATCAGCACTAAAAATGTAAAGAATCCAGGCCCATCATAGGCCCCGCGTTAGTTGGCAGTGAAGGTCCTGTCTTTGGTTTACTTCCTGGCAAGGACCCTGCATGACGCTGCACTGCAAGATAGAATTCTGGAGGTCTATTTTTGAATTGATACCGCCATTTAATTCACCCTAAATAGACTGTTTTTTATGATACCTTTTCAAAGGTCAAAGGTACAATATAATTCAACCCTTTGCCATTCGTCACTTATCATTTGGCATTCCCTTTCAGAACCCTCACAATATCCCCACCAAATTCAACTCTTTGCCAGTTTTTCATTTCTTTTATCGATTCCAATTCTGACATTTTCAGGGGTCTTTGCACGGCAATCCTATTGATAAGCGCTTTGCTGCATATCAAAGCAGGATCGATGGCAAGCTTTTGTGCTTGCTTATCACGCCAGCTTTTAAGGGCTTTGACCCGTCCGGCAACCGTCAGTGATACCCGGCGCACCTTTTTCCGTGGATAGACCGGCAGCTCATCTTCCGAAAGTCTCATGGCACCCTGAATGACCGTCAGCAGTTCCCCCCCGTGCATTTGGATTTGCCTGGCGCTCAGTGCCCCGGTCTTTTCCAGTTGCTTTAGATTCAATGGCTTTTTACCGGCCAAATCAAATAGTGATCGGTTGCCGAAGATTTTAAATAGCGGTTTATCTTTTCTGCGGGCGATGTCACGGCGAAAGCCAAGCAGGGCTTCTAAAACGGCCAGGCTGCGGGAATCGAGTTTTCCGGCTCCCTTGAAATTTAAATACAACGGTTGATTGTTTACGCTGGTTGGGCGGACCTTGCTTAAATGTTCGCACTCCTCATATACCCATGCCAGGCGGTTTTTTTCATCAAGTTCGGCCTTCAAACTTTCGGCCAGGGGTAGCAGGTACCTGACATCCTCGGCGGCATAGGCAATCATACCCGCGGGTAGTGGACGTTTGGACCAGTCTTTACGCTGGAATTTTTTGTCGAGTGTGACGTCAAATTTTTTCTTGAGAACCGCCTCCAAACCGGTTTCCGGAAATCCTAGGAACCGGCTCGCCAGTTCGGTATCAAACAGATTATCAATCGTGATGCGAAAATCTCGAAATAATGAACGGACATCGTAGTCCGCCCCGTGAAAGATTTTGCAGATATCACTTCGTTTAAAAATCGGTTTCAGCAGAGACAGGTCTTTTAATGCGAGAGGATCGATAAGCACATTGAAATTCGGGGCAGCCATTTGAATCAGGCAGACCTTTTCTTTGAAATGGTACATGGAATCCGCTTCTAGATCGACACCCACGACCTTTTCAGTTTCAATGATTCTGACAAAGTTTTCAAGTTCGTGGCGCGAACCTATCATTTTATAGCTAATGTCGCTGGTAGCGTTCATTTTTTTGCTTGACCCCTGGGATTGTTTTTCTTAATCTAGCGGCTTATTTTCAATATCAGAAGTATCATATTTTAATTTTTTTCTGTCACGGTGAGTACACAATGGTAAACATAACATTTCCAGACGGCAACATAAAGACTTTTGAAAATGCATTAAGCGGCATCGAGGCTGCCAAAAGCATCTCGGACGGGTTTGCACGAAATTGCGTGGCCATGGAATTAGATGATAATCTGGTTGATTTGAACAGCGTCATCGACCACGATGCTAAAATTAGATTTATGACCACCAAAGATCCAGAGTCTCTGGATATCTTGCGTCACAGTGCCGCTCATGTGATGGCCCAGGCGATTTTGCGTCTGAATAAAGATGCCAAACTGACGATTGGCCCGGCGGTGGAAAATCAGTTTTACTATGATATCGACATGGATCCCATTTCAGAAGACGATTTCCCGAAAATCGAAGCTGAAATGAAAAAGATCATTAAGGAAAAGCTGCCGATACGCCGCAAAGTTGTGCCCAAGGCTGAGGCCATGGATTTTTATAAGGACGAGCCCTACAAGCTGGAAATGATATCGGACCTGGAAGACGAGACCATTTCTTTTTATGAGCAGGGCGAATTTACCGACTTGTGTCGCGGACCGCATGTCCCCCACACCGGCTTTGTTAAAAATATCAAGCTGATAAAAGTTTCCGGCGCCTATTGGCGGGCAGACCCTTCAAAACCTCAACTCCAAAGAATATATGGCACTGCTTTTTTCGACAAAAAAGAGTTAAATGAATATCTGACATTTCTGAAGGAGGCCAAAAAGAGGAACCACCGTAAAATCGGCCAGGCCCTGGATCTCTTCAGTTTTCACGAAGAGGCACTCGGGATGCCCTTTTTCCACCCCAAGGGCATGGATCTTTGGAATGCGTTGCTGGATTACTGGCGCCATGAACATCGTGAGGCCGGGTATGTGGAAACCAAAACGCCCATCATGCTAAACCGTTCGTTGTGGGAAAGATCCGGTCACTGGGAAAATTATCGCGAAAACATGTATACCTCGACAATTGACGATATCGAGTATGCCGTCAAGCCCATGAACTGTCCCGGCGGGATGCTGCTCTACAGCCGCAAACCCCATTCCTATCGGGATTTACCTCTCAGGGTCGCTGAACTCGGACTTGTCCACCGGCATGAATTGAGCGGTGTGCTGTCCGGTCTTTTCCGGGTCAGAGCCTTTCATCAGGATGATGCCCATTTATACATGACGTCAGCGCATATCAAAGATGAAATCCTGGGCGTCCTAAAATTGTCGGAACGGATCTACAACGCTTTCGGCCTGGGATTTCTTCTGGAGCTGTCCACCCGGCCGGAAAGATCCATCGGAACCGATCAACAATGGGAGACGGCCACCAGAGGATTGGCGGCGGCCCTGGACGCCTATGGTCAGGATTACCAGCTAAACGAAGGCGACGGCGCTTTTTACGGCCCCAAAATCGATCTTCACATCCGGGATGCTTTGAACCGCACCTGGCAATGCGGTACGATTCAGCTGGACATGTCGCTGCCCGAACGGTTCAACCTGCATTATATTGACAAGGACAATGAAAGACATCGTCCCATCATGATTCACCGAACTGTTTTCGGATCGATTGAGCGTTTCCTGGGCATTCTCATCGAACATTTCGCCGGCAAGTTTCCTTTATGGCTGTCACCGTTGCAGGCCATTATCCTGCCGATCAACGATGATCTAGTGCCCTATGCCAACGAGGTGCTGGCAACCCTCCAACAGTCTGGGCTGCGGGTCGAGGTCGACAGCCGCACCGAGAGCTTGAACAAAAAAGTGCGTGAAGCCCAATTGCAATATATACCCATAATTCTGACCATCGGCGGCAGGGAAAAAGAAGCGTCGACACTGTCGGTGCGAACCCTGGACGGGAATGTTAAATATGGCGTTTCTCACGAAACGTTTCTGAACACGGTGCAGAGGCATATTCGAGACCAGTCGCTTTCTCTGGAATTTTGAGTCCGCCGGGTTGATCCGGATCAGGCTAAAATGCTGCAAAAGCGGTAAATCAATGGCTAAAAACGCAGGTATAACGACTTCTAAAATCAGTTTTTGTGATCTGCAATGCGGACATGCTGACTTTGCCAGGATGGACGCGTTGGATGGCGGCTGCCGGACTTTTCAGTCCCTGTGGTGCAAAAAGTTGAGAAAGCATGTTACCAAAAACGCTCCTTGCGAAGTTTTGTTCGGTAAAAGACGACCGACGACCGGGTTTTAGGCCGTTTTATCGTTCAACGGCACCCGCCTTCAGGCTGGCGGTTACCGTTAGCTGCTGACTGGCTTACGGGATAGTAAAAATTCAGCCAACCAGATACAATGGCATAATAAAGATAGAATACCACAAATATTCAATTTTCAATCGTGACAAACTCGTAAAAAACCAATTTTACGCGTTAACGTCATTCCGGTGAAAGCCGGAATCCAGTAATATCAACACGTTCTGGATGCCGGATCAAGTCCGGCATGACGATTTGAGGACTTTCTACGAAACCATCAATCGTCAATCTTCAATGGACAACGCATGCCCATTAAATTAAAGCGTTTTGCATTATACTGGCTTCCGCTTATCCTCTATTGTCTGTTTATTTATATTCAGTCCGACCATCCTTCTCCGGAACAGATCCCCATATTTCCTTATGTTGATAAAGTCCTTCATGTCACGGCATATGGAATTTTGGGAATTTTATTCTACAGGGCCTACCAGACCACGAGGCTTAAGGACAATAAAAAAATGCTGATGCTTCTGAGCGTGGTTTCCGCATCTCTTTATGGTATTAGCGACGAAATCCACCAATCTTTTGTTCCCTCGCGGGAGGCTGAGGCTGCGGACGTGATTGCCGATATGATTGGAGCGCTGAGCGGGGTTTGTCTGTATCAATTGCTGATAGTTTCCAGGATCGAAAAGCCATTTGTCAGGTAACACCTCGCAGCGCAACCTGAACTTCTGCCCGCAACTGACCAGATAGTGTTGCAATGATGGGTCAGGGTGGCACCGAAGCGAGTTCCGCGACAATCCTATCTGTTTGGGAACAGAAACCGAATTGACAAAAAATAGCGTATCGGGTACAAGAATAATCAATCAAAATCGGATATAAAAATTGGGAATATTCTTGTTTTCCCAGTCTGCGCCATTAATATCCTTAAAGTGTGTTAACCTCCAATTCGGAAGTTATCCAAAACCAATTTTTAGGAGTACAAATACTGACATGGCCCTTCAAAATATTATCATTATCAATGGGAATGAATTTTCTTTTGAGCCCGGAGAGAGCGTTCTGGATGTTGCGCAACGCAATAGTATAGATATTCCGACACTCTGTCATCTGAAAGGTGCCTCTCCCACCGGCGCCTGCCGGGTTTGTGTGGTGGAGATCGAAGGTGCCCGCAGTCTGGTCGCCTCCTGCGCAGCACCGGCAGCCAACAATATGGTCGTGCGTACCGAATCCGCCAAGGTCATCGTGGCCCGACGCATGGTCCTCCAGTTGTTGCTCTCATCCGGCAATCACAATTGTGCGGTGAGTGGGTCCGCCGGCCAGAACTGGACCGAATTTCAGATGAAGTCTCAGCAGACGGAGGACACCGCCGAATTGTGTCCGGTCTGGGGGGACTGCAAGCTGCAGGATCTGGCTTTCCGCTATCAGGTAAATGGTGAACAATTCAATCCTACCGACACCCCCTATCCGATGGAGACCGTCAATCCGTTTATCGTGCGTGATTTTTCGCGCTGTATCCAGTGTGGTCGATGCGTGCAGGCCTGCAACGAAGTCCAGGTCAATCAGGCCATTCACTACGGTTATCGCGGTGCAGGTACCAAGATCATCGCCGCCGGCGACCGCCCTTACAAAGATTCTGATTGTGTGTTTTGCGGTGAATGTGTTCAGGCTTGTCCGGTGGGCGCCCTTGTCGAAAAAGACGCCCGCTACCAGGTGAGGCCCTGGGAAACTCAAAAGGTGCGCACTACTTGCACCTATTGCGGCGTCGGTTGTCAGCTTTACCTCCATGTGAAAGATGACCGGGTTGTTAAAATCAGCGGCGTTCCGGACGTTGCTCCCAACTACGGCAGTCTATGTGTGAAGGGCAGATTTGGCTATGATTTTATCGACTCCCCCGATCGCCTGACCACACCCTTGATCAAAGAAAACGGTGAATTTAGAGAAGCCTCCTGGGATGAAGCCCTTGATCTCGTCGCCCGCAGGCTGAGCGACATCAAAACCGAATTTGGACCGGACAGCATCGGATTGTTGACGTCGGCCAGAATCACCAACGAGGAAAATTACGTCGCCCAGAAATTGGCCCGGGCCGTGCTTAAGACCAACAACGTGGATCATTGCGCCCGGCTCTGACATTCTTCGACTGTGGCCGGTCTGGCCGCAGCTTTCGGCAGTGGTGCCATGACCAATACCATCGCCTGTATTGAAAAAGCGGATGTCATATTGATCACGGGATCCAATACCACCGAGAACCATCCGGTTATGTCCAGCTTTGTCAAACGGGCAGTCACCCAAAAAGGCACCAAACTCATTGTCGTCGATCCAAGGCGCATCAAAATTACCCGCTATGCGGATATGTGGTTACGGCAGAATCTGGGCACGGATGTGGCCTGGCTCAACGGAATGATGCATGTAATTATTCAGGAAAACCTATACGCCAAATCGTATGTTGAAAACCGTACCGTAGGTTTTGAAGAAGTCAGTAAGATCGTTGAAAAATTCACCCCCGAATTTGTAGAGGAGATTACCGGGATCCCTGCCCGCCAGATCGTCGATGCCGCCCGTCTCTATGCCGGCGCGGAACGCGGCAGCATTCTTTACTGTATGGGAATCACCCAGCACACGACCGGTACCGACAATGTGAAGTCCCTGGCCAACCTGGCCATGCTTTGCGGCAATCTTGGAATTGAAGGGGGCGGTGTCAACCCGTTGCGGGGCCAGAACAACGTTCAAGGCGCCTGCGACTTCGGTGGTCTGCCGGATGTATACAGCGGATATCAGAAAGTGATCGACCCGGCGGCCCGTCAGAAGATGGAAGAGGCCTGGGGGGTGGAGGAACTGCCGGATCAACCCGGTCTGAAAGTAACCCAGATGATACCGGCCGCCCACGACGGCAAACTCAAGGCCTTTTATGTTATCGGAGAAAATCCCCTGGTTTCAGATCCCGATTTGAATCATTGCGAAAAAAGCATCGAAAACTTAGATTTTTTAGTCGTTCAGGATTTATTTATGACGGAAACGGCCAGATTCGCCGATGTTGTTTTGCCGTCGGCCTGCTACGCTGAAAAGGAGGGAACATTTACCAATTCCGAAAGGCGGGTACAGCGGGTGCGAAAAGCAGTCGAACCGCCCGGCCAGGCATGGGATGATTGGAAAATTTTCTGTGATATCGCCACCCGCATGAACTATCCGATGAAATATGAAAACAGCCGCCAGATCATGGAAGAAATTTCCCGGGTGACACCGTCCTACGGCGGCATCAACTACGACCGGATCGAGTATGAAGGCATTCACTGGCCCTGCCCGACGACCGAGCATCCCGGGACCCCTATCCTGCACCGCGAACAGTTTACCTGCGGTAAGGGTAACTTCATGGCTATCGACTACCTACCACCGGCCGAAATGGCGGATGACGAATACCCCATGTACCTGACCACCGGACGTCTGCTTTACCATTACCACACCGGTACGATGACCATGAAAACCGACGGGTTAAATGAAATCGCACCGGAGTGTTTTGTAGAAATTGCACCTCGAGATGCAGGCCGATATGACATGCAGGACGGCACACTTGTCAACATCGCATCTCGCCGGGGAGAAATTCAGGCAAGGATCAAGGTATCCAAAAAAGCAGTGTCAGGAACGGTATTTATTCCGTTTCATTATGCCATGGCGGCCGCCAACCGACTGACCAATGCCGCTTTGGATCCCATTTCAGGCATTCCCGAATTAAAAGTCTGTGCGGTGAAGTTGACGAAAGCAGCATGAAGGTTTGGAATTGGGCAGTCGGAGTGCTCAGAATTAAGAAATGGAATTAAAAAACCCGGCTGGGTGGCAGCCGGGTTTTTCTTTGAAATCATTTCAATAGGTCCTATAAGTCCTATAAGACCAATAGGTCCTATATTTAATAATTTCCTCTAATTATTCTTCCTCTGTTGAAAACAACACATCCACATCCTTCAGATCGTCGCCCAGATATTCACGTTCATTTTCTCCCAAAATACCCATGGACAGGCAGATCAGCGTCCAGAGGTGGACATTGTGCCACCCGCCTTCGAAATGCTCGCTGAGGTCATGTATTTGTGAATGGCAATTGTGACAAGGGGTGATACAATATGGAGCGCCGGTAGCAATTATCTGATCGGCTTTCAGCTTGCCAAATGCACGTCGCGCTTCAGGCATCCCGTTTTGCAGGAAACCGCCCCCGCCGCCGCAGCAGTAATTGTTTGAACGGTTGGGCGTCATGTCAATAAAATTTTCTTCTCCGACCACGGCTTTCGTCACAAAGCGCAGGTCTTCAGCCATGGGATCGCCAAATGTCTTGCGAACCAGCTGGCAGGGATCCTGGACGGTGAACTTGATTTTGCGGTCTTTATTCCAATCGGAGTTTACCTTGAGTTTGCCTTCCCGGATCCAGCGGGCATACAATGTGATGATGCTTTCAATTTCAAAATTGTGCTCGATGTTGAATTTTTGCAGTCCGACCCGGACTGCGAACATTTCGTGCCCTCATTCCGTATTGAGCCAGTACTTACAGCCCAGATCATCGACCGCTTTAGCCTTTATCCGCACGATTTTTTCCCAGTTATCAAGGTCTGCCATAAATAGGCAGTAGTTTTCGGCAGCCCACCCTTTGGTGCCGTAAGTCCAATCACAGTCGACGGTGTGAAGAATCTTCCACAAAGGCACCATTTCATCAGGCTCGGTTACCGGCTCACGGGAGTTTTGATTCAAAAAATATTCGGCGCCTTCTTTGTTTATGGGTGCTTTGAGATCTTCAAAACCGGGCTGGATCTCGCGCACTTCCTCCAACACATCCTCCACCACAAATCGAAAATCTTCTTCAGATGCACCCATGGCACTGCAGGTATCGCTCTTGAGAGCCATATCGCAGGAGCCTAAAATACCTTTGGGTCGTTTATCCCTGGGCCTGTTTTTTCTCACGTTAAATACCAGCTGTGGGATATCAATTTTCATCGGACAGACATAAATACATCGCATACACAACGTACACATCCAGGCCCAATCCGAATTGAGAATCTCATCATCCATGCCAAGGGCCGCCATGCGTAAAAACTTCCTGGGATCCATGTCCTCCAGACCCGTTGCCGGGCATCCCGAAGAACAGGCGCCGCAGGTCAGGCAAAGATTCAGGTTGCCGCCGTCCGGTAAGATTTCCTTGACCTTGTCTATGAACATGCTCTTTTTATTACCGCCAATTTTGATTGCATCCTCAGCCATGCTGTAAAAACCTCCGTTGATTTTTTTCACTCATCGTTGTGCGCCTCGATTCATTAGTGCAAGCTTTTACTGATCCAAACTTTTCTGCAAATTGCAAGATGGAAAAAAATATTGAGAAGGATCTTATGCCAGAATTTTTATGGGATGTCAACGAATCTCTATAGAAATAGTATGTTATTAGACAATATCTTATAATTAATTGGTATTATTTTTTATTTTTGATTTTATTGAGGAACATATTATTAAGCCGGAATCAAAATCGCAGATCCGGTGGTCTTACGCCCTTCCAGCTCCCGGTGCGCCTGGGCTGCTTCTGCCAGCGGATAGGTTTGTTTGATCTCGATTTTAACTGTTCCACTTAAAACGACGTCGAATAAATCCCGGGCATGAACCAGCAGATCTTCCCTTGCGGCGGTATAAGACATCAGCGTCGGCCGGGTTAAAAACAACGATCCTTTGGCCGACAAAACGGAAATATCCAGGGGAGGCACCGATCCGGAGGCCTGTCCGAAGGAGACCATCAGGCCGCAAGGACGCAAACAATCCAAAGATTTCATGAAGGTTGCCTGACCGACGGAATCGTAGACGACATCCACACCCTTGCCGGCGGTTATTTCCCGTGTTTTGGCAGCAAAATCTTCATCGTTATATAAAATCGGATGATCGCAGCCGTTTGCACGGGCAATTTCAGCCTTCTCCGGCGAGCCAGCAGTCCCGATCACAGTTGCTCCGAGGTGGTTGGCCCACTGGCAAACAATCGAACCGACACCGCCGGCGGCGGCATGAATCAAGACCACATCGCCCTTTTTGACGTCATAGCATCCCTTCAAAAGATAGCGTGCCGTCATACCCTGCAGCATCATAGCCGCCCCCAGCGAGGTCGAGATGCCATCAGGGAGTTTAACCAAACGATGTGCCGGAATTCGCCGGATTTCCGAATAGGCCCCTGGTGGAATTCCAGCGTAGGCCACCCGGTCGCCGACAACGATTTCAGAAACCCCTTCGCCAATTTCTTCTACAATTCCGGCTCCTTCTAAGCCCGGCACGGCCGGCAAGGATGGTAGCGGATATAAACCGGTGCGATGATAGACATCGATAAAATTCAAGCCTACGGCCTCATGGCGCACCAAAGCTTCACCTGTTTCGGGGTTTCCGGGATCATCTTCCTCCCAGCGTAAAACTTCGGGTCCACCGGTTTCATACATTCTAATAGCCTTGGTCATGGTATCCTCCTTTCCGTTGGGGACGGTGCAAATTTTAATCATATTTTGGATACAAAAACATAATGTAGTCAACTTATTGCATTAGTCAAATTCAGAACTACTGGGGTGTCATAAAATCTGATGCAACACCAATATCTATGGTCGCGCAACAATGCTGGATCTCGGGCGAATCGTAATGAATACTTCAACAATAAATTTGCCGGTAAAATTGTAGGACTCCGTGGATTTCTTGCCGGTCACAGCTGTGATGGGTGTCAGACGAGAGACATTTTGTGAAGCTACTATGATTCTATTCTTCTGTTCTCCGACTCTTTTTTTATGCCGGATGGTGGGGCTATGGCCTAATTACTTACAATAATATTACTTCAATATGCTTAAGGGTTTTTTAGGTGTTTCTCATGTTCCCTCCAGATTGTCAATGTTAAAACGGCTATGTTGGGAAACGTCTTCGGTACCTATCTTCTTGGATTCTAATCCGCATTTTCGACAGGTAATAACTTCAGTCGAGCTATCATTATTCAAGATCCATTTGGATTCAACTATCATGCAATGATTGCATCTGTATTCAACTTTACGCATTTTTTAAATTCCCCTGTATTTCTTTGGTAACGGCCGGATTCTACTCAATGATTCGGACATCATCGTCAGCAATAGGTGTGCCAGTTCATCCACATGATATAAAATACTAACAATATCAGAGAGATAAATTAAAATCTGATTTAAAAAAATACAGAGATATGTGGAAAAAACTGGATATTTCTGAGGAAAAACAGTCATACAGGTCTGCGTTTCCATAAAAGAAATTAAACCTTAGTATCAGTTGGTCGATAAACTCTTTATAAGAATGCACATTCCCTAAGGAGACAAAGATGAAATACCTATCGACCATTTTGATTTGCATTTTGCTGCTCATTGGCGGTTGTAACAGCAGCGGCGGAGGTGGAGGAGGAGATGCGGATGAATCCATTCCCGGAGCCGGTGCCGAGGATTACCCGAATCGCGATTACGCATCGGAGTTTAAGATGTGGCAACACTATGAAATACCCCTTGCCGACGCCGATAAAATGGGAGCCGGTGATCTCAAAATGTGCTGGGCGGCGGTGGCGGCGAACTTGCTGACCTGGGCCGGTTGGGCTGCTGACGAGGATGATGCTTTCGAAATTTTCAGGGCACATTTTGAAGACGAACCCGGTTATGTCTACGACGCTTTAGGCTATTATTTTACCAATTATGTGAGCGGGGTTAAAGCTGAAATGGTCACGGTAAGAGAAGCCCGCTCGCGTATGTTGCTTGATTTCATCGTCAGCGCCGTTCATGAGGGCAAGGGTGCCGCGATGAAGATCGCCTATCCCGACAAAAAAATTGGTCATTTTCTTACCGTTTATGGATACCGCTGCCTTGCAGACGAAGATAATTTTATCCTGTATTTTGCAGATTCCGATGACGGTGATCATGAGATAAAAGAATTAGAAGTCGAATGGAGTGATGTCAATCGTAAATGGGAAATTCAAAATTCGTATCCCGATTGGTATCTTGTTTACGTGCTATCGTTAGCCCGGAATTAACTCAATTCATAAGCCACCGGCATCGTTCAAGTTTAAATCCATTTTGTGTGTTCTCCCGGTAACGGTAGAACCTTTTCAATTCTCACCGGCTGAGCCGGTGGCTTATGAATTGAGTTAGATTGAACAGGCATTAACGCCTAATAGTAGGTGTTCAGTTTATCCAATTCCATATTTGCCAAGAAATCCTGTGCTGACTCCCGGTCATCCTTGATAACAGGAAAATCATAAACGGCAAGCCGCCATAATCCGGTCATAAAAACCCTGCATTCCGTTCGGAAATACAGGGTTTTTTTTGCTTTGGAATTTAGGCCTGCCACCGCTGATCACTGATGCTAGCCTGCTTATTTCTTTTTCTTTTGACCCCTGCGTAGCCGACTAATCCAACATTAAACAGGAGCACAAAAGCCAGGGTGTTCGGTTTCAGTTTTTGTGGTGTCCCAGCTGCAGCACTGATGAAACAGCCGCCCCCACCGCCACCGCCGCCACCGCCACCATCTTTTTCTTCTTCCGTCCCGGCAGATGGCAAAAATGGTTGTCCGGCCTGAACGCCACTGAAGTGATTGACTTGAACCTCAATCGTGGGCGGATCTGTCGGATCCGAATCATTGGGTCCATGGTTCACCCTCGACCCCTCCACAATAAACCCATCGGTTTTCCAGGAAGCCTGCCATCCGGAGGCAGGGTTGAACACATAGATTTTGAGTGCATCAAGATCTGTTTCTCCCGGACAAGGGATGAAAACGGTCACGGGATTCACGAACACGTTCGCCGGCTGCAAGTTCAGCGGTAATCCAATTGGCGTTGCAATATCGAGATATGGAATTTCCTCCATGGGACCGAATCGGGGAGCAACCGGCTCAAGATTGCCGTATATGATTTCGGCACCCTCGATGTCGGTTCCCGGGTTTGCGACAACCGTATT
>JASFFJ010000056.1:0-18827 GCA_050124355.1 Desulfobacterales bacterium
ATCGTTATTGGTTAATGGGGAAAAAACCACCATCAAACAAGACGGTTGCAACGAATGTCTTTGGCTAATAACAAATAACCAATAACCATTAACTCAGAGCTCAAAGCTCTGAGTAAGGAGGTGACGATGTCAAACACCGGTGCACTGTCCGGTATAACCGTAATCGACCTCTCCCGGCTGCTTCCCGGCCCTTACTGTTCGATGGTTCTAGCCGATCACGGAGCCCGCGTAATCGCTGTCGAAGACAAGCGTTTTTTAGCGGATGAACTCTTTTTCAATTTAATCAATCGAAATAAAGAGCACATGTCGTTGAATCTGAAAACCGAGAAAGGCAAGGAAATCTTTTTCCGTCTGATCCAAAATGCCGATGTCTTGCTCGAAGGTTTCAGGCCCGGCGTCGTCGACAGACTGGGAGTTGGCTACGAGACGGTTCAAAAAGTCAATCCGAAAATTATCTATTGCTCAATTACCGGATACGGCCAAAGCGGTCCGTTTCGCGACCGCGCCGGACACGACGCAAACTATTTGGGTTATGCCGGTGTGCTAGACCTCATCGGTGAAGCAGATCGTCCACCATCCATTCCGGGAGTTCCAATCGCTGACATGGCCGGCGGGAGCATGAATGCCGCTATCGGAATTTTACTGGCCCTATTTGCCCGGCAAAATACCGGAAAAGGACAATACATTGATATTTCCATGACCGACGGCATGGTAGCGTTTCTTCCCACTGCAATGTTTTTCCGTCAGCTTACCGGCCAGGAACCGGTACGTGCCGACGGATTATTTTCCCACCGCTATGCCTGCTACAATACCTATGAAACGGCCGATGGACGATTTCTTTCCATCGGGGCAGTTGAAAAACGCTTCTGGCGACAATTATGTGACCTTCTCGGGGTACCTGATTATGCAGAACTGCAGTATGATGATCAACACCGTATAGAAATCATCGATTTTATGCGCCAAGCATTTAAGCAAAAAACCCTGAATGAATGGAATCTCGTTTTCGGTGATAAAGATATTTGCTGGGGACGGGTGCAGTCGCTGTCCGAGGTGCTGGAAGATCCGCTTTTCCGGCAGCGGGAAATGGTGGTCGAAATCAAGGGGAATGATGGTAAAACGTCAAAGGCACTCGGGGTGCCGGTCAAGCTGAGCGACACCCCGGGAGCCGTAAGAAAACCGCCGGTGGATTTTGGTGAAAGCACATCCGATATACTCCAGGAGCTGGGATATACGCCCAATGAAATAAAGAAGTTTGCGGAGGAAGGTGTGGTTTAGTCTTTTATACTGCTTGTTTTGATGTAACAGTTAAGCTGGTACAAAAAATGATTATCAAACTTAAAGAAATTGAGGGTCAAAGCTTGAATTGTGAATAATATATAAAATACCTAAAACTAATTCACAACTCAAGTTTAACCCTATGCATTTGAAAACAGTTTATAGTCTTCCAGATTTGGTACCCAAAAATGCTTGACATCTAAGTTATACAATAATATTTTATATGTATAACTAATAATTCGTCATAGCAGGAGAATAAGCATGGGTACCGGTACAAAAGAATCCATCAAAATGAAAGTGTTCCCTAAGGGTCAAGTGGTCATCCCTGTTTCATTGAGGAAAAAATACCAGATTGATATTGGTGACCGGATTGACGTGATATCTAAATCAGATGGTATTTTATTGAAACCTCTCCCTAAAGAAAATAGACAAAGGTCTTTAACCGAACGATTATTTGGCATCTTCAACGACTATGCAGCCGGAAAAACAAGACCAACTAAAACGGATATCGAAAAGGCAACAGAAGCTGGTTTTACAGAAGGATGGAATAAATGATCGCTCTATTGGACACCAATGTTTTGATTCGATTCTTAACACACGATAAAGAAACGAAATATAAAAAGCTGTATACTTTCTTTGAATCGCTGGAACTCGGCGAAATGAGAGTTGAATTGAAGCTGATTGTTTTGTTCCAGGTGATATTTGTTTTACAAAGCTTTTACAGAGTTCCCAAAGAAGAAATTGTCGCCGGATTAACGGATCTTTTCAAGTATAGGGGAATTACTATCAAGGAAAAAAAAACGGTTCAACGGACACTCGAAATATGGGATGAGGAAAATGTGGAGATCGTGGACTGTTATCTGGTTGCTTGTTTGGAAAAAGACCGTCAAAGCATTTTATACAGTTATGATCGGGATTTCAATAAATTCAAGATAAACAGAAAAGAGCCTTAATATTGAACATTTCCGAATTCCAACTTCCACATTCCTCTAAACCATCGATTTCAATGTCGCCAGCTCCAGCTGTTCTCCGGCATCTTCTGCCCGGTCTGATACTTCAACGATGTGATTAAGACACTCTTTCAGATGAAGTTGGTGGGCGAAATCCTGAGATGAGGTAAAGATGACTTTGGTCAAATCCCACTCGTGCTTGTCCACACTGGATTCCTGGAGACCGATTTCCCGGGTGTGTTCGCGCACGACTTCGATTTTGCACTCACCCCTGAAGTAACACAACACCGCAAGTTTGAGATTATCAATAATGCCTAATGATTCTTGGGCGACGGCAGCAAACTGGGGTTTCATTTCTGTTGGAATCTGCGGGCGTTGGTTCAAAAAAAAGTCGCAACAGGCTTCACCGGCATTGGCCACTTTGTCAATACTTTCGATCAGCTTATAAATATCCTCCCGCTGCAACGGCAAATAGGCTCCGGAGTATAGCTTGTCCCGAATTTTATAGCGGACGATATCTGCCTCTGATTCTTCACTTCTTACCTTGCGGGCCAAAATTTTCGCCTCGTTGATATTGTCATCAAGATAAACCCCAATGGTTCGGAGGCCGGTCTTGAGCGAATCCTCCACAAGGTTGAGATGCTTTAATATCAGCTCGATGACCTCTTTTTCTTTTTTGAAGAAAACCATGCATTCTCCTTCAATTTATCGGGGAAATTAACCCCAACATTATATCCTAAAGTCAAAATGGCAGGGTTTACCTACCACAGCATCCACGTTAATTCAAGTCGAGAACGTGAAGACCCAGGGCTCTCTCATTTAAATAAGTAGTTTACAAATTTTATAAAAATTACCTACTTAATGAAAATCATCAAAATTCCAAACAATTAATTCGTCTACAGTCGTGCACAACTGTATCATCACCGGCAGAACCGGGATTGCGAAACGATGTGATACTACTGTGGTGAATGTTTTGATCATTGAATATTGAAATTTGTAATTTATTTGTAATTTGGTGTTTGAGATTTGGGATTTTATTGTTTTTTAAAAACTTATAGTACCCTGGTGAAGAACCCTCTTGCCGCCACTCAATCCATATTAAGCGAAAAACGCCAACTAGCCTGTCACGTAGGTTATCACCCGGTATAAAACAAATGAAACCGTTCCCGCCAGGGTGGGAGTCAACACCCAACCGATCAGGATGGTCGTAATGGTTTTTTTGCTGATCGATTTTGCTCCTTTTTTCAGGCCAACGCCGACCACGGCGCCCACGATGGCGGAAGAAGTGGAAACCGGGATACCGAACAAAGAAAAAAGATGCATGCCGAAAGCGGAAGAGATCTGGGCAACAAATGCGCTCGGGATGTCAAGGGGTGTGATACCCTTGCCGACGGTATCTGCGACCTTTTCCCCGTATGTTATGGCGCCCACGGCAATGCTCACCCCGCCGATGAGCAACAGCAACTTTGGCGGTAAAATATTGAGATTGGCGATGGGACCCACGGCGTTGCCGGCGTTGTTGGCCCCCATCGAATAGGCGACGTAACATGCTGATAGTATTGCTAACCGGCCGAATGCCTGCTGGAAAAGAAGGGACTTGGTACCAAATTTATTCAGTATAAATCTCACCAGAGCCATCAATCCAAAGGAAAGCGCCATGACCATTAGGGGGCAAACAAGCCAGCTTTCAGCAATGACAATTAACTTGGCATAATTTATGTCAGCGCCCAGGGCCAGGCCGATGCCGGTAACGCCACCGACAATCGCCTGGGAAGTAGACGTGGGAATTCTGTAGAACGTGGCCAAGGTCACAAAAAATCCGGAACAGATCAAGGCCACACAGACGGCGAGATAATTCAAATCCGCTTTGACGATACCTTTGCCGATCGTTTTCATGACCTGCTCGCCCTGGAGCATGGCCCCGATGATTACAAAGATGGCAACCAAAACAGCAGCCCTCCTGAAACTTAGCAATCCGCAACCGACCGCTGTGCCGATGCAGTTGGCCGTATCATTTGCGCCGATATTCCAACCGACATATGCACCGGCGCCCAGCAATAAAATAAAAATTGGCTCGATAAAAATTTCACCCCCAATGGTCGGATGCGGTCCTTGCAATAGGACGACCAACGGCACCAAATATTCCGGAATCTGTCTGATAAAAAATTAGATCTTAATAAATATTGGATAATTAAGTCAAAGGAATAATTCACATGTTATTCATAACAAAAAGTTATACTATTGCTAATGACCTGCCCTACAAGATTAATTCGATATGAATGGAACCGCAGAATATGGAAGTAAAAAACAAAAGCAGCGTTTTGCTGGAGGTCTAATATAGGTATACGAAAATTCCGATTCCGATTACAATATATACCGGCTGAAAGATACGTCCGAAATAATCGAGTCGCTTCGCCAGTATATCTTTCCCCCTGCGAAGTGCTCTATGCTTTGCCACAGTTATTACAATTCCCGACAGGATGAGAACGTAGACGCCAAAATACATGTAATCCAGGGCAACAAGATACCCGATATTCGGTAATTGGCCGGCTGCTTCCAATCTCAGGAAAACCGCGGTCAGCAGGGCTAACAAGCCGAGACTCATTCGCGCAACAAATGGCGGGCCTTCGGGAGATACAAAGAGCATAATGTATCCGAGCAAGATGACGATAAACAAGGGAATCAAATTCTTTAGCACGTAGCTTTTCGCATTTCTTTCTATCTCCGTGACGACATTGAAGCGGGAGTAACTTATGGCTGTGTCCGCTTTTGCATGAAACATGCCCGGGTTACCGAGCGTCGAATCAGCAGCACCTAAATCCGAAAATACCAGGATGTCCTGTAGATGCCATGATGCTTCTTTGCTAAAGCCTAAATACTCCTTTAAACGCTCTGCTGGTGTTCTGCCGCCATAACGTTGGATTCCGATATCGTCGGTAACAAATACAAGACGTTCACTGTTGAATTTTTTATGTCTAAAACGGATACTCAATGTTTGCGAGTCAAACGGATAGTTGCGAAAATTAAACGCCTCCTTAAAATCACCTTTTATACGATATGCCCTGTATGCAATATTTTGGCTAGTCATTTCCATAATCGGTTCGTCTCTCAGGCGCAAATCTTCCGCTGCATTCAAAAATTCTATTTTGCTGTAATCGAGGTATCCCTTGTGTCTGAACCATAAGTAGAAATCCGCTGTGAACGTATCATTTCTTGGATTGATGTTACTAATCTCGTTGATGTCTATTCCTGTATATATCACCATGGTCAAGTAAACAAAGCGATCATCAAAGGGGATGATATTCCCCTCTTCAAGCTCCTTTCTCAAATTGACGATGGTATCCAGATTTACGATCGGTCCAAACTGAGTGGGTGCCGAGATAAACCGGCCGTGGGAGTATACACCGATCGGAAACGGCTTGACGACATTGCCATGCTCGTCAAAAAAAATCCGGCCCGTAATTCCCTTGTGTGCCGTTTCAATGTATCTGAAACTACTCAACCGATTGCGGATATTCTTTCGGCTTTGCTTTAAATCGATCTCGATTTTTGCCTTCCTGATAGCCTCTACGGCTATTGCCGCCGCATCATAGTTCGTAGCAACCATGTCGTCGGGGTCCTTGCCGAACCTAATTTTGAATGTTTTGTTGAATTGGCGTGCTTTGCGGCTGCTGATATCGCTGATGAAAAATGTAGCCGCGTAAATACCATCCGTATAATGTCCGGGATTTCTCGTTTCTGAAGGGATCTTTACAAATTGTTTTTGGAAAGATTCCGATCCGATGGCGTCTCCGCCCATAATGGCAAGGTCGATGCCTGCATCTCGAATCGATCTGACCAGCTTGGCGGCTTCGTGGTCCTGAAGCGCCACAAACAGTGCCCCTGGTTTTGGATCAAGCTTCAGCTCTTGGGTAATCGCATCCAATTTACCGTCCACATCATCGATCTGCGAATCAACGCTCCAAATGTTTTTGATTTGAAGTCCTGAATCTCGGGAGGCCTTCTCAAAGGACCGTTGGAGGGCCGCGCCGTATGCATCCTGTTCAAAAATGATATATGCGGCTTCCTGTTCTAGAATATTTTTAATGTATAGAGCAGAGAATTTTCCCTGAAGAATGGCATCCGGAACAACGCGAAAGTACCAATCGTTTCCCTCGGTCACCTCCGGAGCTGTCGCACTTGCAGTCACTGCGGGGATGCCATATTCCTTATAGATCTTTCCGCCCTCCAGTGATATCGAGCTGTAATAATGGCCGATCACGACCAAGGTGTTACTGTCTTTGGCAATTTCCATGGCCTTATTTCGAGCCATGACTTTATCATTTTGGTCATCGTAGGCAATGACTTCAAGTTTCCTGCCGTTAATCCCCCCGTTTTTATTGACTTCATCCACATACAGGTTCACTCCGTCTAGCATTGCTTGACCAGCTTCGTGGTCTATCCCGGACATGGGGCCGATGACAGCTATCTGAAGCGTGCCATTGTTGGCGATGCAAATGGGTACAAAAGAAAACATCATTACTCCGGTGGCACTCCCAAACACCATTGCCAGAACAATGAGCCCCTTCAGGCTCAAGGATGTGACGTTGTATGAGAAGAAAACTACGAAACCCCTATAGTAAAAATTAAGAATGCGCATGATAATGGTCTATATTTCTTCAAAGTCCGTGCTTTTAAGAAGTGGCCTCTGCGAGGCAGTTTGTGAGCAAAGACATCAGTGGCAAATGCCTAAAGTGCGTCAAATGACTAAAATGCCTAAAATTAAGGGATCTTGTCTATTTAAAATGATAGCATTCCACAATTTTAGCTTATTTTAGTCATTTTGAACTTTAATTCATTTATACCAATAAAATACGATAGCTTATTCAATATCGACAACAAATGGTCGAAATGGCGCCGCTAAGCGCCTAATAGGACCCAAACCATTTTTTGAAAATTTTTTCGTACTGACCGGTTTCATGCATCTTCAAAAGCGCCCGGTTGAACGGTTCGCGGAGTTCGCTTCCTTGAGGAAATAAAAATCCATAATATTGTATATCAAAAAGATTGCCAACCACAGCCACTTTTCCTGCCGCTTCATTTTGGGCATAATAAAGAATTGTGGGAGAATCGAAAACGACAGCGTCGACTTCATGCTGTAAAAGCTTTTCAATGGCTTCATCTATCACTTTAACGGGGACCACGATCGCACCGAGATCGTCAAGGGTATCGATACTGGTTGTGCCCTCAACAGTTGCAACAATCTTTTTGCGAAGATCCCGGTGGTCGGTGATATCGGAACGCAGTTTTTGCAAAGTAATGGCCGATGATAATTGAGCGATAGCCCATCCGAAAAAGCCAATCCCAATCAGCATAACCAGAAACGCCATAACACGGCCAAGCCACTTGCGGGGTACAATGTCCCCATATCCCACTGTCGTCATCGTCACCATCACGTACCAGAAAGACTGAAATATACCGGGAAAATAATCGACGCTGACAAGGTGCTTGCCCTTTTCCAGCCACCAGAACACATGACCGCAAATAATAATGAAAAGGATAAGATAGGCCATCGCTTTCATCACCAGTGGCGAAAAAAGGGATTTAACCGGTTTGATCAGACTATACTCTTTTTTATTCGATACCAGGATTCGTAACCCGGAATCTAACGTGTGGTGGGAAAAATCTACGAGTTCTTCTCTTTCGTGGGTAATTGTGATGCAGGAAAACCCCACATGGGCCGTTCCTTCGATCAGATCCTTAAAAATTCCGTCCATGTTGGTTTCATAATAGGTGAATTCTATCCCCAAATCCTTCGAGATTTCCTCCCACAGTTCAATCTCAAAGCCCGAATACGTTCCATCTGATTTCATGACACAGGGGGCGAGCACCTCGATGGCGGCAAGAAGAGACTTTTCTTGGGGGCAAACAAAGTTGGCAGGAATCAAAACGAGGACACAGAGAATTAACAGAATGGATACAGGCTTTTTCGATATTTTTCTGCCGCTTCTCATATGATAAGACTCCTGGCGATAAACATCGAATTGGGTCCAAATTCTAAACCAGCGGATAGGAATTTATTGGCATAAGAGTGCGACCAAAAAAACGGCCAGTCTGATCAAAAAAAATTTTGGGACTCGGTTCCGAAATCGGCTGGTGTTGGGTTTCGCATTTCGCGATAAAACGGCAAAATGTAAGTTGGGTAGAGTGCAACGAAACCCAACAAAGTCTGGCTTAGGCTCAACCCAACCTACAAAATACTTCCGCCTCAAAGGCACCAGGGCACTAAGATTACAGTGGCAAAATTATCTGGTATATTTAAACCAATCGGTATTGATAAACCACTTTTTGTAAATTTTATCGAACCGGCCGTCCTTTTTGATCTCTTCCAAGAAGCTGTTGAGAAATTTGAGAAAGTCCGGATCGTTTTTGCGAATTGCCCAGGCAATTGGTTCTTTGGTAAAGGGCTCATCCAGAAATATCAGCTGATCCGACGGATGCATGGCAATGAACACGGCATTAAACGGCAAGTCATAGACGAAAGCGTCCGCTGTGCCTTTGAGCACCCGCATGGCACCCTCAATTTCGGTATCGGCGGTTTCATAGGTGGCCTGGGGAATCAGGCGCTGCACGGCCTCCTCACCGGTGGTGCCGGGTTTGGATACCACAACGAACTTAGAATCATTTAAGTCCTGGTAGGATTTAACGGCATCCTTGTGCTTGGCATTGAGCAGCACGGTTTGGCCGACAGTCATGAAGGGATTGGCAAAATCTACCTGTGTCTTGCGCGCCTCGGTGACAGACATTCCACCGAAAATGATGTCAAAGCGGCCTAATTTCAAGGCAGGGATAATGCTGGGCCATAGGGTGTCAACAAATACCGGTTTAACCCCCAATTCTTTGGCCATCTCAATCCCGATATCGATATCAAAGCCCATCAAGCTGAGTTGGCGGCCCTTGCGCCGAAAGCCTCCGTGGCGAATCTCCTTCTGTCGCAGTCCGCTGCGTTTATCGATCATCTCAAAAGGCATATACCCAGCTTCCAAGCCAATGCGCAGTTCACCACGTCGTATAATGCCCTCTAATGTCGAATCTTTGGACAATTCCACGTCTATGGCCAGCGCTGGCGCATCCCCTTGCACCAGCCATAGCGCGGACAGAAGAAATACAATTGTCATTTTAAAGCAGATCGTCTTAAACATGTCCGTATTTCCTTTAAGGTTTGGTCTTGCACGGTTGTAAACGATAGCCCGTCAATTTGTTATGCGACACCACTCTCAGCCGCCACGTCGGGTGATTCAACCTCCTCTTCCAGTGGATCGATGGTAATATTGAACCAGCCGTAAAGTATTGATACAATCGGCGTGAGCCAACAAAAGAAGTTAAATGGCAAGTAGGCAATGGTTGGCACGCCCAAGGTGGCGGCTTGATACGCACCACCCGAGTTCCACGGCACAAGATTGGCTGTTACCGTAGCACTGTCCTCGATGGCGCGGGATAAGTTCTTGGGGTGCAGACCCTTGTCGACATAAGATTGGGCGTACATCTTGCCGGTCATCACGATGGCCATGTATTGATCGCATAGAATTAAGTTGGACGCGACGGCAGTTAGGATGGTGGATGTAATCAAGGAGCCGGTAGATTGCGCTTTTTTTAGGATGACGCTCACGACGACGCGTAGTTGATTGGTCTTTTCCATAATTCCACCGAACATCATGGCGCAGATCACCAGAGACACAGTGTACAGCATGGATTCGAAACCACCCTTGGTCAACAGGTTGTCGACGGCTTCAATCCCACTGTTGCTGGCATAACCACCGTACGCTGCTGACAACAGATTTCCAAATGTATTTCCCTGAAAGATAGCTCCCAATACGCCCGCTGCTAAAATTCCCATCACAATCCCCGGGACAGCCGGTATTCTTCGAAATGCCAGAACCATGACGATAATCGGGGGAAGCAACAAAACAGGATTGATGCTGAATTGTGCGTCAATGCCGGTCAGCATTTGATTGACGCTTTCCAAGTTCGCCTGCCCACCGCCGTAAACGAAACCCAGGGCAAACTCGATTACCAGAGTAAGGCCATAACTGACGCCGGTCGTATAACTCATGTGTTTGATGTGCGTGTAAAGGTCGGTGCCCACCATGGCGGGTGCCATGTTGGTCGTGTCTGAAAGTGGCGACATTTTGTCTCCGAAATAGGCACCGGAAAGCACCGCGCCGGCAACCACCGGCAGCGGGAATCCCAACCCCGCACCGATACCGATCAAGGCGATACCAATGGTTCCGGTGGTCCCCCAGGAAGTGCCGGTGGCTAAAGCGGTGATCGAACATATAATCAGAGCAGCCGGCAGGAATATTGTAGGGTGCAAAATTTTCAAACCGTAGTAGAGCATCGTAGGCACCACACCGGTTAAGATCCAAACGCCGATGAGAATACCGATGATGAGCAAAATCACAATTGCCTGCAGCGCATTGGTGATGCCGTTGAGCATGCCGGTTTCAATTTCTTTCCAGCTAAAACCGGCCCGCAGACCGACCACCGCTGCCACGAGTACACCGAGCAGTATTGGAACATGGGCATCTGATTCATAGCGGACGATCGCCAGACTGATAAAAAGAACCAGACCCAGGATCGAAATCAATGCCTCCCAGAGATAAGGGTCCCGCTTTTCACGTTTGGTTGCCATGGTTTTTCTCCTTTATTTTTTGGGGTTTGTATTTACATTCGCTTCATCTGATTTTGATTAACATGACGGGGACTTTGGCAAGTCTGGAAACTTTATCAGCGACCGAGCCGAACATCATCTTTTGCCCTCTTGTTCCTTTGCCCATGATAATTAGATCAATCCCCTCGGATTTTGAATAATCTATAATTTGCCTGTAACGGGTCCCGGTAACTACGATTGCGTTCGTAATCCGAACGTCCTTTAAATGCTGTTTTTTAAACGCTTCGAGTTTTTGCTGTGCTTGAATCAGTATCTTATCTTCGAAATCACTGGCAATGCGCTTAAAGTCGGGTTCCGGGGAATCTTGCACATAAGTGTCCACGAACCAATCAAAACGGCGTAAAACATGCAGCAGGTGGACCTGGGCGTCGAGTTGTTTAGCCATCGTCACCACAAATGGGGCCACCTTGGGTGAAATATCAGTGAGAGCAACTGGGTAGAGAATATTCTTAAATTCTTCCATAAGTGCCTCCTTTATTTTGCTGTAGGATCGAGATCGAGAAGTTCATATGGGTAGTTGGTGTTGAAAAGATTAAGTCGGCTTTGTATCGCGGCCTCAGCCACGGTCCGAATGTATTGTGAATGCAACAGCATTTATAAAAATCTAGTATCGACGCCGGTGGATATCGCATTGCAAACCGTGAAAAAAATTTGAAATAAAAATTCAGAAAGATTCACCCAATATCCAGCGCAACCACAGACATTTGTGTCGCATCAGATTTTACAACACGTCAGTAGTTCTGATTTTTTTGAGCTACATCTGCATATTTTTCTACCCCAACAGTTTCTCCAATTCTTTCGCAGTGTGCTTTGAAAGTCCTAAAGTTTCCATTGTGCGTTTGGCTTCACCCAAATAATCTTGATTCATCAACTGAGAAACCAGTGTGATCACCGCTGACATAACCGGTGTGGCCACCGCGACCTGTTCCCCAAGTTTCTGGAGGAACACCAGACCATACCCCACATCTTCATTGAAATATCGGTAATCCAAACTAGTCTGGGCTTTGACTCCTTCAAATCCCGGGGAGGTAGTAAATCCGTTGTCATAGGTGGCTTCGGTCATATAGCCTTGCATGACGCCTAATTCCGGATCGGGAATGACCTCCACGCCCAATTTTTCCCCGATGGCGATCCGTTCTTTGTCCACCCCTTCGATGAGCCTGCCGACCGCCGGCGTGACGCCCTCGTGGTAAAAATCGAAATCACCCTTGGTGCGTTCAATTAATGCGACATTCATCAGCGTAATCGTGGGATGGATGACCGGATTGCCGTTTTGTAAGCTGGTCTGGAGTATATTCTTGGCCGCACTCATTGTCGGATAGACATCACGCACCTGCTCCAGCACATAACTGGTGTTTTTCGCCGGAACTGACGCCAGGAACAAGCCGCCTTTGAGTTTGTTAAAAATCTTTATTTTGCCAGGTTCAAGCAGTCGAACGGCATACGGCAGCGTCGACGTCTCTGCAACAACAATGTCCTCGTCCCGAAGATCCAGACCAGCGCTGTTTTTAAATTCAACGCTACCACCGCAGGAGCTTGGGCACACGATTACGATCTGCCCTTGTTTGAGGCATGGCTTGCAGACTTCGGCAAAGGGCCTGGTACTGTAGGCCGGGCCAACGGCATAGATGATATCAGCCCCATTCAAGGCTTTTTCAAGCTCGTGGCCGGCATAAGCTATCGGCTGAAATCCTTCAAGTATTCCCTCACAGTGGATGCCTCCGGTATTTTGGACAGCCTTAATACTCTCCGGGAATTGTTCAAAGTCGAAGAGACTGACCCGATGGCCATGGGCCGCATAGTCGAATGCAACGGCACAGCCCCCGTTTCCAGAGCCCAATACAGCGATGTTCATATTGTAATCCCCCTGAATTCTTTCAGTCAGTGATAAGAAATTACCTTTAATCTACTGTTTCAAGGATCTCTGCGAAGCTCAAGATACGACAACGTGCTCGGTTATGAGATTCGATTCACTTTTGCAGGAACTTCAATCTTATGCGTCTTCGCACAACAGCCATATCTCAATGTCGAGGTTTCAATAATGGTTGGCAGATCATCGGAAGCAAGCTCACGATTTCTCGATCAGATTTCCTCCACACCTTCGGGCAAGCACACCCATTTGTGTCTTGATTTCAAAAAAATAAATGTTTCACTTCTAACCACATTTGCAATTTTAAGAATCGTTTTAGTGTTAAATTGATATAATTCGTCCTTTCCCTTTACACAAACAACCTCTGCGATAATATCGTAACGTCCAGCAACCACTCCTGCCCAGACAACATTTGGCAGCTGGGCTATTTTATCCAATATTTGATCCAATTTTCCATTTGATCGGACGCTCATCGCAACAAGGGCTGTTATCATTTCCCCATGTTTGCTGGGATCAATCAGACCGGAAACTTTAAATATACCGTTTTTCTCGAGATTTTTAATCCTGTTACGTGTGGTTGGGGCGGTTATATTAAGGCGTTTAGACATTTCACCGATCGGCATTCGGCCGTTTTCTGTTAGCAGGCGAATAATCTCGTTATCCAATTTATCAAGATTTGTTGTATCCATAGAACTTCTCTTTTTTATTTTGAATATTTTTTATATCAATTATATGCGTTTAATTATTAGGTCAACAAAAAAATATATAATTATAAAATTTTTTTTAAAATTTTTTTCTATTATGAATTAAAAGGCACTAAAGGAGATATTATATGATGCTCCATTGGTGTGATGCGATGGATGTGTACTGTAGAGACAATCTTGAATTGATACTGATGGTAGGACCTTATTGGGCAGGCTAGCAGGGATCAAGCCACGCCTGATCCCTTATGGGAAAGCAGGAGGGAATCGATCAGTCGTATTGGCTTTGCCAGGTTGCGATAAAGGGATCCTTTTTAGAGTAACTTCAAGAGGGAAACGTCCAGTTTTTAAAAGCCGCCCTAATATCTTCGCGGAATTCTGAAATCGGTTTCGATGGTATCTGCGGTGAGGGGTATGCCAAAGCGTAAGTCAATTTTACCCGCGGACGAAACGGACGCAACGTAACCTCGTTGCGCCAGTGTCGGGCGGCGAAGGGCTCCATCAAGCCGACACAGAGGCCTTGGGCGATCATGGCGTAACCGGTGTGCGAAGTATGATAGGCCGTTGTGTATCTGGGTTCTACGCCGGCTTCCTGAAAGATCTGCTCTTCCTCCTCCCAGGTGAGCGGTCCGGTGGGCAGGGGTTTTAACAGCGGAATTCCGACCAAGTCTTCGGGTGTAATGACATCTTTGGATGCCAGGGGATGCGAAATGGGCATGGCACAGTAATTTTCGGTTTCCAGCAGCGTTTCCACTTCAATACCGGTGATGGGGGGGAAGGCCAGGGTTACGGCTAAGTCAACCCGCACTTGCTGTAACCGGTCAAGGAGATCCGGCACAATAACCGTGTCCACATTGATCATGATCGTGGGATAATGGTCACGGTAGGCTTTAATAGCCACTGGCAATAGGGTGGCCGACAAAGCGGGAGTACAAGCAATTTTCAATTCGCGGGGCTCGCTACGGCGAATTCTGGCGGCGGTTTGATCCAGACGTTCCAGGCCCAGAAAATTCTGCTCAACTGCTTCATAAAAACGCACGCTCGCGGTGGTCGGCTGCAGACGGCCTTTTAGGCGGTTAAAAAGTGTGAACCCCAGCTCCTCTTCCAAGGCGTGGATCAAACGGCTGATCGCAGGCTGGGTGACAAACATGCGATTTGCGGCTTCCTTGGTAGTCCCGGTCAAGATAACATGCCGGAAGGCCTCGAGTTGCCGGAAATTCATTAGGCGTGGTCCTTTCCCGCTGGTGATTTGCTCCTCATTTTAAATCATACCGCCAGTTATACAATAAATTTTGCGCATACACCATGAAATTTTATGACTTGACATAATTAATTTCTGGCGTACAACAATTCGTAAAAAGAAAATAAAAATAATAAAAATTTTCTTTTTAAATATTCTTTCCTTGATGTCTTTTTCATATAAATTTTTTTTCTTCTAAAAAAATATTCCTATAAAAAAGATAACAACTCTAGTCGTGATGCCCACCAAATCAGATCGAAAGATGGATCAAAGATTAACACTAATAACACACAAAAAGGAGGGATAATGAAAATCTTACCACACAAAACTATGTTTTATTTGCTACTCATGTTGATTTTGCCTGCTATGGTGACTTTTGCCGGTGATCAGGCCACCGATGCCGAAAATCAGATTATCCGCATTGCCATCACCCAGGAACCACCCAATCTCAACAGTTTCCTTACGGACGATTCGGTCAGCATGATGGTGCTGGGCCACGTCATGGAAGGTTTGTTGCGCTATGACAAACGGGGACGCCTCAAACCCGGTGTCGCCGAACGCTGGGATATGGATGCCAACGGGGCGACGTTTTACCTGCGCAAAAATGCCCTCTGGAGCGACGGTAAACCCGTAACCGCCCAAGATTTCATATTCGCCTGGCGCATGGCGGTGGATCCGGTGGTCGCTTCCGAATATGCTTTTATCATGTACCCGGTCAAGAACGCCGAAGCCATCAATACCGGCAAAATCAAAGATCTCACCCAACTGGGCGTCAAGGCCATCGATGATTATACCCTGAAGGTGGAGTTTGAGAATCCTTGCGGCTATTTTCTGGGCCTGGCCGCTTTTGCCACCTATTTGCCCGTACGTGAGGATTTTTACAAAAGCAAGGGCAGCAAATATGCCGCCGAAGCTTCCGACCTGATGTACAACGGGGCATTTAAGCTGACCAAATGGGTCCATGGTGCCTCTCTGAGAATGGAAAAAAATGAAAATTACTGGAACAAGGACGCGGTCACCCTGACGGTCATCGATTGTCCTTACATTACGGCCGATACCACGGCCCTTTTGAACCTTTTCAAAGACGACAAAATCGTCGTCGCCAACTTGGATTCCGAGACCATCAAATCGGCCATGAAAGGTAAAATGAAGATCCGTAAATTTGCCAGCGGCCGCTTACGCTACATCGTCTTCAACCACCGCGAGGGCAAAGTGACCGCCAACCTGAACTTCAGAAAAGCCCTGCGTGCGGTCTTTGATCCCCAGGTGTTTGCCGACAAGGTGGTCGGGGTTCCCGGCACCCTGCCCGGACGCAGCGTCATGCTGTCTTTTCTGGAGGGCGTGAATGACAAATTCCGCAAGGAATATCCGGTCCCGATACACAAAGTCGATCCCGCGGCCGCCAAAGGATACTTGGCCGAGGCCAAGAAAGAGCTGGGTATCGACGCATTTCCACCGCTTGTTCTGCTGTGCGACGATACGCCCGCGATTGCCAAGATGGGTGAATATCTGCAGGGCCTGTTTGGCGATACCCTGGGTCTGGATATCAAACTCGACAAACAGATCTTCAAACAACGCCTGGCCAAGGCCAATGCCGGTGACTTTGACATGGTGATCGGCGGCTGGCTGCCGGATTACGACGACCCCTTGACCTATGCGGAACTGTTTGCCTCCTGGAACGCGAACAACGACGGCAAATGGAAAAATGCGGTATATGACGAAAATATCCGTATCGCCATGAAGTCGGTGGAGCCGAAGGTACGCATGGATGCGTTCGCCAAATGTCAGCAGGCCATGTACGATGACATCGGGGTTATCCCTTTGTTCGAGGGCAGTACCGTCTATGTCCAGCACAAAAAGGTTAAAGGGATCAGCCGTTCGGTAACCGGTTTCAACCCCAATTATATCTATGCCAAGGTGGCCGAATAGATTGTCCAGGAAGGCGCTGTTTCGGGTGCCGGGCGGTCTTGGGTCGCCTGGCACCCTAACCCGAATATTTCCGGGCTAAATTCCTAAAGAGAGGCAACATGCTGAAATACATTCTAAAAAGAGTCTTATCAGGGGTGGTGACGGTGTGGTTTATCGCCACCGCCACTTTTATGGCGATGCATGCGGTGCCGGGTGATCCCTTGAGCAGTGAAAAAGAGGTCAGTCCCGAAATTCGCAAAAACCTCGAAAAAAAGTACGGCTTGGATAAACCCGTCATTACCCAATACTTCATCTACTTGGGCAACATGCTCAAAGGTGATTTCGGGATCTCGTTCACCCAGCAAAACCGTATGGTTAACGACATCATCCGCGAGCATTTTCCGGTTTCGGCTATCCTGGGGATTCTGGCGATCCTGTTTGCCGCCTTGGGTGGCATCCTGTGGGGAGCGTTGACGGCCCTTTACCGCAACAAGCTACCGGATATCGCCATCATGTTTTTGGTCATTCTGGGGGTTTCGGTTCCCGGCTTCGTCTTTGCCGCCTTGGCCCAGATCACCATCGTCTTGACCAATAAAGCGACGGGAACCTCCATTTTCCCGGTGGCCGGTTGGGGCACCATCATGCATATGTGGGTGCCGGCGTTTGTTCTGGGTATCGGCACCATGGCTTTTTTGACGCGTTTGATGCGTTCTTCTATGCTCGAAGTGGTTAATTCCGACTTCATTCGTACCGCCAAATCCAAAGGCTTGTCCCCCTTAAGGATTTTCTTCGTGCACCAGCTTAGAAATGCCGTGTTGCCGGTCGTCACCATTCTCGGACCCGCCATTGCCGCGATCACAACCGGCGGATTTGTGGTCGAATTGGTCTTCGCTATTCCCGGGCTGGGCCGCTATTTCGTAGAGGCGATCCAGCAGCTGGATTATACCGTGATCATGGGCACGACCGTCTTTTACGGCGCTTTTCTGGTCCTGATGGTGACCCTCGTGGACATTGTGTATGCCTATGTCGATCCCAGAATACGATTAACATAAGTTAAAGGTGGGAAAACGATGACGGAACATACGTTATACAACCCTCAAGCCGGGGATTTCGAAGGGGTAACGGTCACCAGCGACATTCAACAATTGACCCGCCCATCGCTTTCTTTCTGGCAGGACGCCTGGGTGCGCTTGAAGAAAAACAAACGCGCCATGGCTTCCCTGTTTATTGTCGTGGCGCTGATCCTTTTCACCCTGATTGGCCCGTTGCTCTGGCGGGTTGATCCGGCCGTACAGGACCTGGATCAGATTTCACAGTTCATCACCTTCAATAAAAAAGCGGTCGTTACCGAATCCCAGACGGTCTGGGAGGGCATTACCCTGGATAATTTTCCGGCTGAACCGGAAGAGGATCCGGATGAACTGCTGGCCAGCGCAAAGATTGAGGTCGTGGGTAGTCCTACCACCCAGGGCGTGCGGTTGAAGTGGGCGCCGGTGGAAGGAGCGTTTGGCTATGTGATCTACCGCAACGAAAAGGCGCCGGACCCGGACGATCTCGGTATCCCGGTGGGTGAAACTGAGGCCGGCAACATCGTCGGCTATGAGGATCGCTTGAAGCTTGAAGCCCGTACCTATCATTATTCCATTGTGGCCACTGATGGCATGGATGAGGCCGATACCCATGCGACCCTCGGTGTGCCGGTGGTGCAGGGGATCATTTTGGAAGAGGCCCAGCGCCGGGGATTGGGCGGCAAGGTCGGTGAAACCGTCACCCTCGAAGCCCATCCTTTAGGTACCGATTACCTGGGCCGCGACATGCTGGCCCGGCTGATGTTCGGTGCGCGCATATCCATGTTCATCGGCATTGTGGCGCCGATTCTTTTTGTTATTTTCGGCACGATCTACGGTGGCTTCGCCGGCTTTCTGGGCGGAAAAATCGATCGCTACCTGATGGCCTTTTCCGACTTCGTGGTGGCCCTGCCATTTCTGTTGTTCATGATTCTGTTTAAAATTGCCTTCGGCATCGGCCCGGGTGAAAGCGGAGTGATCCCCATGCTGATCGCCCTGGTGATACTTTCGTGGCCCGGCACATCACGCCTGGTTCGCGGCCAGGTCATGCAGCAAAGGGGAGAAGGCTATATTCAGGCCGCCCAATTGCTGGGTGCCAAAAGCCG